>NZ_PSWL01000032.1:0-38168 GCF_002932755.1 Rathayibacter sp. AY1B6 | reverse complement strand
CAGCGGCCCCCCATCGACCTCTCCCCCTCCCGCCCGCCGACCCCGAGCCGCCGCGTCCGCGCCCTCGCCGTCGGAGCCGCCCTCGCCCTCGCCGCCGCTCTGCTGCCCGCGCAGGCCGCCGCCGCCGCCACTCCCGCCACCCTCTCGGTGCTGAGCCTGGGCGACTCCATCACCCAGGCCTACGGCACCTGCGGCTCCTTCGGCGACTGCCCGCGCAACAACTGGTCCACCGGCACCAGCACCTCGGTGAAGTCCTTCGCCTCGCGACTGCGCGCGGCACTGCCCGGCACCACCGTGACGACCGCGAACTTCGCCACCACCGGCGACGTCGTCGCGCAGGTCCCCTCGCGGATCGACGCAGCGGTCGCCGCCGGCGTGCGGCCCGATGTCGTCACCCTGCTCATCGGCGGCAACGACCTCTGCTCGCCCGACAACCGCGTCGCCTCCGACGGCTACACCATGACCCCGGCGAGCACCTTCCGCACGGGAGCCTCCGCCGCGATCACGAAGATCCGCACCACGTGGCCCTCCGCCCGCATCGTCCTCTCCTCGATGCCGAACGTCGCGTCCGAGTGGTCGGTCGTCAAGACCGGAGTCGGCGCGCTGGTCTGGTCCGGCGGCGACCTGTGTCGCACCACCCGCGGCGTCAGCTCGACGGGCCGTCGGCTGAGCAGCACCGCTGCGGCCGCCTCCGCCGCTGCCGCGAAGACGCGGACGACGCAGTACAACACCGCCCTGCAGACGGCGTGCAGCGCCGCCGGTCAGCTCTGCGACTGGGACGGTGGTGCGCTCACCGCGACGCCCGTCACGAAGAGCCTGATCGGCACCACGGACTACTTCCACCCGAGCATCGCGGGCCAGTCGAAGATCGCCTCGATCCAGTGGGCCGCGTCGAACTTCTCGAAGTAGCGCCCCCCAGAGCGGCCGCTCAGGCGTCGAGCGGTCGCTCCCCCTCGCGACGGCGGCGCTGCTCCTCGGCGAGCCGAGCGTAGTGCGCCTCCTCGCGCTCGAGGTCGGCGAGCTGCTCCTCGGTGCTCTTCGGAGCGGGCCGGACCACGATGGTCGGCGGCGCCTGCCTCCGGCGGCGGGGTGCTCGACCGCCGGGCACGAAGGAGCCGCCGTCCCCGCGCTTCCAGTCGTGCCCGAGCAGGAACCACAGCGAGACGCCGATGAGCGGGAGGAAGAAGATCAGGAGGATCCACACGATCTTCGGCAGGTTCTTGATGACGTTGTCGGGCTGCCGCACGACGTCGACCAGCGCGAGCACGGTCAGGACGATGATCAGCAGCGAGAACACGAACCCCATGCAGACGAGGGTACGACGCCGCCGCGCGAGCAGAGTGCTACTCGGAGAGTCGCATCACGACTCCGGCGTCGAACACTCCGCGGTCCGCTCCTTTCCTCTCGCGCACCGCTTCGACCTCGCTCCAGGCCACTCCGAGCTCCGACGCGAGCGCATGCAGGACTTCCGCGACGTCCGCCAGCTCTTCGACGGACGGGGCAGCCAGGACCTCGTCGCATTCCTCCTTCAGCTTCGCCAGGAGCCAGGCCCGCCGCTCGCCGGCATCGACGGATCTGAAGCGCGCGTCGACACCGAGACCCCGGAGCAGTGCCGGTACACCGTCTCGGACGAGCTTCTCCCTCGTCATGTCAGCAGCCGGACGAGCTCTGATGCTGACGCGACGGACCCGCCCGCGTCGACGTCGGGGGCCCGGAGAGCGTCGACTGCACCACGGACATCGCTCCACGGAGGACGGTCTCCGGTCACATCGACGGCCGGGCCCCATCGAGTACCCTCCGCTGAAAGTGGACCGAGCACCTTCCCCCACCCCGACAACTCCACCCGATACCCGTTCGAACGCCTCTCCGGATTGTGACCTGGAAGAATGACGGCTGGCACCCCTGATGCCATGCACGTCGTCGCGATTCCATGTCCTCCGTGATGCACGACGGCAGCCAGCTCCGGAAACACTTCTTCGAGATCCCAGAGAGCCGCGACGTGGATGGCGTCCGGGACATGTCGATACGAATCCGCTGACGCCTGGTCTCCGGTCGCCACATAGATTTCTCCTTCCCAGTTCTCGAAAGCGTGCAGGAACTCCGAGTCGATTCCTCCTACCGTCCGATAGAACAGCAACCCGGATCCATGCAGACCCGCTTTGACCGGTCCGAGAACGCCAGTGAAAACCACTTCTCTCATACCGACGCGGCTCTCCATTACGTCAAGACTCGGCGCACTCGGTATTGCGATCAGCCCGCGTTCGAACAGTTCTCGAACATCTCGATCGACCAGGGGAAGCCCTCGCCGCCCAAGAGCCTCGTTGACCGCCATGAGCGGTCCGGTCCAGATCTCGGACACTCCCTCGCCCTGATAGCGGTAGCCGACGAGCTGATTGTCTTGGCATAGCGTGACGATCGGGATGGAGAGCGAAGCGCAAGCTACGATCATCGACAATCGGTTATCGTTGATCACCCGGTCCGGCCTGAACCGCTGGAGCACAGCGACGTCAGCAACGACTGCTTTATCGAACACGCCAGGATCTCCCCATTCTGCCCATGGGTCGATGTCTGCGACACCTTCGCGGTAATAGGCTGTCGTGAATATTCCCGCCTTCGAGACCAATCGATCGTGCACCGCATTCTGCCGACCGAGCAGAACACAGTCCCAACCCGCGGAGTGAAAAGCCCGACCTATGGCTACCAGGCGCGTGACGTGGCCGTTCCCCCTTCCCCACGAGACATGCAGTACAACGGGGCGCTTCATGTCGCCCTCGCAAACCGAAAATTCTCAACGAGCGCGACGACAGTCGAATGCGATGCAGCGGCGACCAGGCCCACCTCTTCTCCCGCGAGAGCGAGTTCCCAGTCGGCGAGATCTGGAGTTGCGTTCGCTCGCGCGATCACCGTACGCAGGTGATGCGGAGGAAGAGAGCGCGTCAATGGCGCGACGACCTTTTCGTGCGCATTGCCGATGACAACGTAGCCATCGACATCGCTACCAAGGGCTAGGACGTCTCGCCATGATGAGATCTCGATCTCTTGCGCTATTCCTGCATAGCCCCACAGGTCTAGGGCGCCGGGGATCATGTGGACGTGCATGTGATGACAGAGGCGCTCTCCAGGACGACTTCGAAGACAGTGACCGGTACGCCCGTGCTCGAACAGAACGTAGTCCCCGAACTCTGCACAGATGCGCTTACCGAGGTCGGCCTCCAATGCGTCGAGCCGCTCTGCCGCCTGCGCATCCATGTCTGCGGCCGATGGATAGTGCTCGGTTGTGTAGATGAGGAGGTGACCCTGCCGAAGGGGAGCTGGATCAGAACAGACCGCGAGTCCGTCTTCCTCCCACACTCGACGCGGATTCGACCTGCAGAAGACGCATTCGGGGTCCCAGGTGACCGACATTCTTCATCATTTCCTTTCGCTCGAACTCGATTAGATGGACTGGACTGCGGCAAGTGCTAGATCGACCTCACTTGTCGTAGTTCTCGGCCCGAAACTCACCCGGACAGTCCCGCCATCGCCTGTGCCGAGAGTCTCGTGGGCCAGAGGAGAGCAATGCAGTCCGGCGCGAACGAGAATGTCGAAGCGTTCTACGAGGAGCGAAGCAGCAACACTCGGGGTCACACGGTTCATCCGGAACGACACCACTCCGACAGGTTCTTCGGCGCTGGGCGATTCGATGAGGGTGACCGCGCCACCACCACTGAGACCAGTAACGAATCGTTCTCGCAAATCGGTTGCTCGACGCCGCCTTCTGGCGATCTCGGCCCCGTCCAACAGCCTCAGAGCCGCGCCTAACCCGGCGATTCCGATCCCATTCTGTGTTCCCGCCTCTTGCGACCAGGGCAGCCAGCAGGGATGATCCCGACTTTCAGAACGTCCACCCGATCCGCCGGTGACGAAAGGCGACAACCGGACACCTTCTCCGACAACAGCGCCACCAACACCCAAAGGTCCCCCCAAACCCTTGTGCCCAGCGAACACCAGCACGTCCGCAAGACCCGCGTCGACATCAAGGTACCCAAGCGCCTGCGCCCCATCCACGGCGATGAAAACACCGGCCTCTCTGCAGATTTCAGAGATTTCACGGATCGGAAGCACTGAACCGGAGACGTTGGAGGCCCAGGTGACAATGACCCCGGCGACTCCGCCGGCAAGCAGTTGCTCCTGCAGTCGATCGAGATCGAACGGTCCGCTGGTCGAGGGCGGAATGATCTCATGCCTGACCGAACCCTCCTGCGCCGCTGCATGAAGTGGCCGAACCACTGAATTGTGTTCGAAAGCGGACGTCAGGACGCGGCCCCCGATCGAGCCCAGGTGGTGCACAACCGCATTGAGAGACATCGTTGCATTCAGCGAGAAGGTCACCCGCTCCGGATCGATGCATTTGACCAGATCTGCTAGCGACTCACGAGCTGCCCAGACTTGGCCCTCAGCCCAAGCGGATAGCCGGTGCCCCGACCTGCCTGGGCTTGTTCCACGTTCAGCATAGGATTTCATGGCGTCCACTACATGATGCTCCTTGGGAAAAGACGTGGCAGCAGAATCGAGATAAATCACTCCGCACCTCTTCGTGTGGGTCTTCGTCGGTTCGATGTGACGATGAACATATATCCCACAGCCATCCACGCCGACGACTGGCACGAAATGACACTCGCCGCGCCTGGCTCTGTGAGAGCTGGACAGCGGGCGAGCCTTGGCGCCACGTCTGCGCGTGCGCACGGTGTTCACGACCCGAGGGGTGCCACGCGCGCCACACTCTGGTCGCCGAAGGGCACAGCCTGCTACGGTCTCGCACATCGAATTGCGAAGTCACAAGCGAACTGACGTGAAGCGATCACTCCTTTACCGCGACATCGCGGAGTGCAGTCCGCAACGTACAATGAGGGCCGGCTCTGCGATGCCTCCAGGTACGCGAGAAAGGATGAAGGCATGTCAGGACCGTTGATCTTCCCGCAGAAAGCAGACGGTGTTTCTCCGGAGGTTTCAGTCGTCGTTCCGACCTATGACCGCCCTGACGAGTTGAGAAGAACTCTGACGACATTAGCGCAACAAGAGGCGTCGTTCACCTATGAGGTCATAGTCGCAGACGACGGCTCTTCGAGCGATACCGTTGCGGTCGTCAAGGCCTTCGAACACGCGATTGACATCTCATACACTCGCCAACGAGACGACGGGTTCCGCCTGAGCGCGGCAAGGAATCTCGGCGCGCGAGCATCTCAGGGCAGAACACTGATCTTCCTCGATTGTGGCACTCTCGCGGGCGAGAACCTGATTCAGTCCCATGCGGCGAACGTCGAAGTCGGTAAACGCAGTACAGCAGGGCCGACCTACGGCTGGGACTTCTCTGGCGAAGATGCCCATGCATTCCGTTCTCTTGTCAGCGGCCCGGACTGGCGCACAAGACGCATGGAGATGGCTACGCGGCCCGGCTACGCTGATTACAGATCGGACAAGTGGTTGGATGTCGATGTCCGGCGGGTTCCGCTGGCGGTCCCCTGGCGTTTCTACTGGGGACGGAACATTGCAGTGGCGCGATCGGATTTCTTCTCCGCGGGCGGTTTCGACGAGCGCTTCTCAACTTATGGAGTCGAAGATGTGGAGTTCGGCTACAGGCTATGCCGGATGGGCCTTTCTCTTCACTGGATAGAGGACGCGTGGGGCGTAGAACTGCCGAGCATCTCCGAAAATACAGCCGAACAAGCAAGAAGCAATCGAGCTAACCTGGAACAGTGGGCCGATCGATGTGTCGATATGGAAATCGAGTTCTTCATCTGCAACAGGCCCCTGGCGCAATTGGAGCAGCCCGAGTGGGAGCGCGTCGCGAGGTGGGCTCGAGATTCAACGAACAGCCGAGCTGACCTGCAGATCCTTCGTCAGCATCCGAACGACACATCGATGCTTTTCGTCGGACTGATGTCTGAAGTAGCTCATTCACGGTCCGTCGTCGCGCTCGGGCCGGGTTTTCCCATTGCGTCCGAACATCCGAGCGGCTGGTCGACTGCACGGCGACCGGTCAATCTCAACGCGATCGGGATCCGATGCGGTTTCGCCGAACGCGAATTCGACATGGTGTACCTGAGCGATGCGATGGCGCCCCTGGCTGCAGTGTGGGGTGAGCATCTTCTGGCCACGGCCCGGAGGTGCGGGAAGGACCTGTTGCTGGGGCGCGGTCTCGCCGCGGCATTTCAATCAGCGGGGATAGGGTCGGACGGCTTTTAGGTGAGAGATATTCAGTGGCGCGCATCAGTTTCGGATCACAACGACCCGGGCGACATCGAGGATCCACCTTCGTCCGCCCGCGCCAACTAGACCGGTCAGCGACTAAGGAGGAACCACTGTCTGGCGCTCGCGTCCCACAATCCGTCGCCCTGACCCTGTTGAGCAACGCGACCATCGGAGGCCTCACGAGCGTAGCCGTTCCCGTCTCCCTCGACTCGGCCGGTCACTCAAAGGGCGAGATCGCCGTGTTCTTTCTCGTTAACGCGGCCGCCGCCATCGTCTACAACACCCTGCTCGTCCCTACAGTTCGCCATCACGGGTACCCGCGCAGCGCATTGGTCCTGACCTGCGCAGCCGTCCCGGTCGCCCTCCTTGCACTGCGCGCGACCGCAGGTACATTCGTGCTCGTCACGCTGAGCGGCGTTCTCCTGCTCCTCGTCAGCACGATCGTCCCGCAGATCTTCGGCCGCGTCGCCGCGCAGCTGAGTGACGACGAACAGGTCGCCGCGGTCACGCGTCTTCGGCTGATGACGGTCGGCGGATACATCCTCGGCCTCGTCATCTACTCGGCCGTGTCCGCGCTCGGACTCGATCCTCTCTTGATCGCCTCCGTGATCGGCGGCATCACGATGATCGGTGCGACCTGCAGACCATTCGCTGGACGCGCGTTCCCGCGCGAGCACGATGGTGGAGAAGTCGGAACGCCTCGAGCGAGAAGCGGAGCGTTCTTCACTGCGCTTGTCCTCGTGGCGCTTCTCAAGTCGGCCGACACCCTTCGGGGGATCTATCTGCCGCTGTTCGCTGTCTCGTCCGGGCTCCGCCCTGCCGAGGTGCCTCCTTTGTTCCTGATATCGGCTCTACTGGAGTTGGCCGCGCTGCCTCTGCTCGGTCGGCTCAGCGCGGCCCGCGGCAGCGCCGTCACCCTCGTCGTGATCGCCCTCTTCGGGGTCGGATCGTTCTCGCTCCTGCTCCTCGCGACCACCTATCCGGTGCTGCTGCTGGCCCAGGTGCTCTACGCCGTAGTGGGCGTCGGCTTTCAGAGCACCGGCCTGGTCCTGCTCGGTCGAACGAGCAGGGGCGGAGTCGGCGCGGGCGCCAGCGCATACACGGCCGTGACGCAGGTCGGGACCGTCCTCGGAGCAGTGCTGCCGCTGATGGTCGAGGGCTACTCGTCCGGGATCTTCGTCATCGCGACCGTCCTGGTGGCGCTGGCCGGGATGCTGGCCGTCGCGCTGCGGGCGGTCGGCGGACGCTGGTGACGGCATCCGATCGCGCCAGCACACCGGCTACTCTTGCGCACCGGATGCTGACTTTCTCGCGAAGCGCTGAATCAGACCGATGCACGCGTCTCAGCCGTAGTTGCGCACCCCCGCCCGGCCCTTCCGCGCTCATGACACCATCGGATGATGACCGAGACGCCGCCCGCCCCCGCCTCGACACCGGTGAAGAAGCGCCTCACGGCCGCCCGTCTCGCCCTGATCGCCGGCCTCGTCCTCGCCGTCGCCGGCCTGGCCGCGCTCGCACTCGTGCCTCTGCAGTACGCGAACATCGACCGTCAGGGCTTCGACTACGTCTGCAGCGTCAGCCTCGGCGGTGTCCCGCCCGAAGCGGGAGAGCTCGTCCGCGGCTTCTGGTCGTGGTGGCCGCTCGGCGCAGCCTGTGAATGGAAGCTCCTCAACGGCACGACGGTCGTCGACCTCCCCGACTGGTCGACGACCGCCGTCGCGGTCGTGGGCGCCGTGCTGCTCGTCGTCGGAGCGGCGCTCGCGATCGCGTCGCCGCTGCTCCGCCGCCGGAGCGATCAGGTCCCGTCCGCCTAGCGGTCGAAGAGGTTCCCGAGGTCGCCGAGCCCCGGCAGCTGGAAGTCCGAGCCGAACTCCGACACCTGCTCCCCCAGCCCGGACACGTGCTCGCCCGCGCCGGAGACGAACTCTCCCGCGCCGCCGGTGATGTCGCCGAAGTCGCCCAGATCACCGAACCCGCCGGCCAGGTTCTCGAAGTCCACACCGAGCCCGGACGCCTGCGCGAGCAGAGGACCGGCGACGCTGCTGATCACGGCACCGCCCGCGACCGCCGCGAGCAGTCCGCCCGCCGCGCCGAGCCCGATGCCGGCCGCCGCTCCGACGCCCGCACCGGCGAGGGCACCGCGGGTCCCCGGCTTCGAGAACATCGTCTTGAGGAACCCCGGACTGTTCGCCTCGCCGCGCGTCGCCGCGCGCGCCAGGTCGTCGGGGGCGGAGGAGCGCGGCTGCTCGTTCGCGGGCAGCTCCTCCCGGAGCCGCGCCTCGACCTGAGCGCGCTGCGCCGGCGTCAGCTTCGCGAACGCATCGCGGTGCACCTGCTCGAGCTGCTCCGGGTCGGCCGTGCGGAGGAGGTAGTCGTAGCGCGCGATCGCGGCACGGTCCTCCTGCGTGACCACCGGCTGCTGCCCGGGCCGGGCGTCCTGGGGTCGCGCGGAGGGGCGCTGCTGCGGCGAGCCGTACTGCTGGGACGGCTGAGCCTGCCCGCTC
This sequence comes from Rathayibacter sp. AY1B6, assembly GCF_002932755.1. Lineage (NCBI taxonomy): Bacteria > Bacillati > Actinomycetota > Actinomycetes > Micrococcales > Microbacteriaceae > Rathayibacter > Rathayibacter sp. AY1B6. Next base: position 29,433 of record NZ_PSWL01000032.1, on the reverse strand, counting down.
CGCGAATCGCCCGTCACCTTGTCGGCGGCGGTGCGCACGAGGTCGCGCCAATCGGTCGTCCCGCTCGAGGACGACCCCGAGCCGCTCTTCGAATCGAGCGCCTTCGATGCCATGCCGAGAACGCGCTTGAACATGCTCACAGAGAACCTTCCGTCGAGTACCAGCCTCGATCATGGCGGCGCAGCCTGAGCGAAGACCCGCGAGACGCCCTCAGAAGGCCGTGAGCGGTCAGCTCCTCGGGCGTCGCTCCGAGATCTCCTCCCCGCTCCCCGCCTGGTCGAGGAGGTCGCGCACGTACCGCGGGCGGAGGACGGCCCGCCACATCCAGCCGAGGAAGGGGATCCCGAGTTCGGACAGCCGCCTCCTGCAGACGGCCGCCGCGTGACCGGCCGACGCGAGGAGCGCACTGAATCCCGCGAGCCAGCTGTTCGCGAACGCGTCCCGCTGGACGGCGAGGCTCAGGACGAGGACGGCGAGCGCGGCAGCAGCGAGCAGGAACAGACCGCCGCGGAACCGTGGTGTGCGCGCTCGTCCGAAGAGCAGGCCCACGAGCAGCCCTCCGACGACGGCGGCAGTGGTGAACACGTCGACGCGCCCTTTCCTCTCTTCGGCGACACGAGCTCGGTCCGGAGGTCGGCCTCCGGCCTCCGTTCACGGCGGTTCCGAGTTCGACCACCGCGTCACCCGAGAACCCGCGAAGGAGCTCCTCGGTCGGGCGTCACTCCCGTGGAGAAGCTCGGAACCGGGCAGGACTCTCAGCGACTCGAACCGTCGGCGCCTCGACAAGCAAAGCCGGGAGTGCTCCGCGGGGCCAGATCGTGGCGTGGAACGGAGCGACGGCGGCGGTCTTCGGAACGACCGACCCCGATCGCGGATCGTGGTGCCCCTGGAGGGACTCGAACCCCCAACCTGCTCCTTAGGACGGAGTCGCTCTTCCATTGAGCTACAGAGGCTGGCCGAGCCAGTGTACCCGCCGTGCGCCGCCCCCCGCGAAGCGCCGACCGGCCCCCACCACAATGCCCGCGAAGCGCGCTACGGCCGTCGTCGTGCCGAACGAGCGGCACGCCTCTCTTGACACCACCGCTTTTCGCCTCCATGGTTAGTTACAACACCAACCAACCACCCAACCCAGCACCGAAGGAGCCCGCGTGGACGACTCCCGCCCGCTCTTCCTGCAGATCGCCGAGCAGATCGAGAACGACATCATCGACGGCGCGCTGCCGGAGGAGTCGCAGGTCCCGTCGACCAACGAGTTCGCCGCGTTCCACCGCATCAACCCGGCCACCGCCGGCAAGGGCGTGAACCTGCTCGTCGACGACGGGGTGCTCTACAAGAGGAGGGGGATCGGCATGTTCGTCGCCGAGGGGGCGCGCGACCGGCTGGTCGAGAAGCGCCGCACGCAGTTCCGCGACCAGTTCGTCGCTCCTCTGCTCGCCGAGGCCGCCAAGCTCGGCCTCAGCACCGAGCATCTCGCCGACATGATCAGAGAAGGGGGATCGCGATGAGCGCGGTCATCGAGGTCAACGACCTCACCAAGCACTACGGACGGATGCGCGCTGTCGACGGCATCGGCTTCGCACTGGAGGAGAACCGCATCCACGGACTCCTCGGGCGCAACGGCGCGGGCAAGACGACGCTGATGACGATGCTCACCGGCCAGGAGTTCGCCAGTTCGGGCGAGATCCGCGTCTTCGGGCGATCGCCGGTGGAGAACGCCGCCGTCCTCTCGCGCACCTGCTTCATCAAGGAGAGCCAGAAGTACCCGGACGACTTCAGGGTGAAGCACGTCCTGCGCAGCGCCCCCTGGTTCTTCGACGGATGGGACGAGGCGTTCGCCCGAGAGCTCGTCGAGGACTTCCGCCTCCCGGTCGACCGCAAGATCAAGAAGCTCTCCCGCGGGCAGCTGTCGGCGATCGGAGTGGTCGTCGGTCTCGCCTCCCGCGCCCCGCTCACGTTCTTCGACGAGCCCTACCTGGGCCTGGACGCCGTCGCCCGGCAGCTGTTCTACGACCGCCTCCTCCAGGACTTCGCCGAGCACCCCCGCACAGTCGTCCTCTCCACCCACCTCATCGACGAGGTCAGCAGCCTGCTCGAGCACGTCCTCGTCATGGACGAGGGCCGCCTCGTCGTCGACAGCGACGCGGAGGAGCTGCGCGGTGCCGCGGCGACGGTCATCGGGCCCCGGCAGGCCGTCGAAGCGTTCACCGCCGGCCGCGAGGTCATCGCCCGCTCCGCTCTCGGCAGCCGCGCCTCGGCCACGCTCCCCCGCCTCGACGACGCCGGCCGCGCCTTCGCCGCCCGCCACGGGCTCGAACTCGAGTCCGTCCCCCTCCAGCAACTCGTCGTCCAGCTCACCACCGGGAAGGCCTCGGAATGACCGCCCTCGTCAGCTCCCCCGCGCGCCACGACACCGCCGCCGGCCGCCTCGGCAGCATCGTCCGCCTGCACTTCGCGAACCCCGCCACCATCCTCTACACGCCGCTGATCGTCACCGCCGTCATCCTGGCGGGCAACCTGGTCGTCTGGTGGCTGATCCTCCGCGGGCTCTCCTCCGGCGAGCGCCTCGAGGCGCAGGAGGGGATGACCTACTCCGGCGCGTCCTTCTTCCTCTTCGTCTACATGATGGTCGTGGCCGTCCAGTCGGTGAACGTCACCTTCGGCCTCGCCCTCGGCTACGGCGCCACCCGCCGCGACTTCTCCCTCGGCACGGCCCTCACCTTCGTCGCCCTCTCGGTCTTCTACACCGGCGTCTTCGTGGTCCTCGGGATCGTGGAGCGGGCGACCGACGGCTGGGGCTTCGGCGGCAGCTTCTTCCGCTCGATCTACTTCGGCGGGGACTCCGTGGGCGAGCAGGCCGTCGCGGTGCTCTGCGCCCTGCTCTTCTTCTTCTTCGTCGGAGCGGCGACGGCGGCGGTCTACGTGCGCTGGCGCCAGCGCGGGATGCTGCTCTTCTTCGGAATCCTCGGCGCCCTCGTGCTGGCGGTGATCACCCTCTTCACGCTCACCGAGAACTGGCCGGCCGTGGGCTCCTTCTTCGGCCGCGTCGGGTACGCGGGCGGCTACGGCCTCTCGCTCATCCCGACCGCGATCGCCGGAGTCGCGGGCTGGGCGATCCTCCGCCGCGCCACCCCGCGCAGCAGCTGACACGACCGGCACCCATCCGCCGAGCGGGGCGGGCCGACACCCTCCGGAGCCGGGCCTGCAAGGCCCTTCCGCCCCGGGCGTCCGGGTGCCAGCGTGAACACATGGCCGACTCCCCCGCTCCGTCCCTCCTGCCCGTCCCCGAGCACAGCTGGATCGCCCGACCGGCTGACGCCGAGCTCACCCAGGACACTCTCGACACGGTCGACGCCTGGTGGCGCGCCGCGAACTACCTCGCGGTCGGGCAGATCTACCTGCTCGCGAATCCGCTCCTGAAGACCCCGCTGAGCCGGGACGACATCAAGCCCCGCCTTCTCGGCCACTGGGGCACCACCCCCGGTCTCAACCTGATCTACGCGCACCTGAACCGCGCGATCCGAGAGCGCCGCCAGCCGACCCTCTACATCACCGGTCCCGGCCACGGCGGACCGGGCATGGTCGCCAACGCCTACCTCGACGGCACCTACAGCGAGATCTACTCCCACATCGACGAGTCGGAGGAGGGCCTGCGCCGGCTGTTCCGCCAGTTCAGCTTCCCCGGCGGCATCCCGAGCCACGCCGCCCCCGAGACCCCGGGCAGCATCCACGAGGGCGGCGAGCTCGGCTATGCGCTGAGCCACGCCTACGGAGCGGCCTTCGACAACCCGGACCTGCTGGTCGCGGCGGTCGTGGGCGACGGGGAGGCCGAGACCGGCCCGCTCGCCACCAGCTGGCACTCCAACAAGTTCGTGAATCCGCTCACCGACGGCGTCGTCCTGCCGATCCTGCACCTCAACGGCTGGAAGATCGCGAACCCGACCGTCCTCGCCCGGATCCCGCAGGAGGAGCTCGACAGCCTCCTCCGCGGCTACGGCCACGAGCCGTTCCTCGTCGAGGGAGGCTTCGACGGCGAGGATCCCATGCGCGTGCACGAGCGGTTCGCCGACGTCCTCGACACGGTGCTCGACCGCATCGCCGCGATCAAGGAGCGCGCCGCCGCCGGCGACCTCTCCCGTCCGGCCTGGCCGATGATCGTGCTGAAGACTCCGAAGGGATGGACCTGCCCGACCGAGATCGACGGCGTCCAGGTCGAGGGCACCTACCGCTCGCACCAGGTCCCGCTGCCCAACGCCCGCGACACGGAGGCGCACACCCGCCTGCTCGAGGACTGGCTCCGCTCCTACCGCCCCGAAGAGCTCTTCACCGAGGACGGCGGCGTGGTCGATCGCGTGCGCTCGCTGGCCCCCGAGGGCGAGCTGCGCATGAGCGCGACCCCGCATGCGAACGGCGGGCTGCTGCGGCAGACGCTCGACCTTCCCGACTTCCGCCGCTACGAGGTGGTGGTCGAGCAGCCGGGCGGCACCGTCGCGGAGGCGACGAAGGTGCTCGGCGAGTGGCTCGCCGACGTCATCCGCGCCAACCCGACCAACTTCCGCCTGTTCGGGCCCGACGAGGTCGCGAGCAACCGCCTGCAGTCGGTGTACGCCGCCACGGACAAGCAGTGGGACGCCGAGCTCAGCCCCCTCGATGATCACCTCGCCCGCGCCGGCCGCGTCATGGAGGTCCTCTCGGAGCACCAGTGCCAGGGCTGGCTGGAGGGCTACCTGCTCACCGGCCGCCACGGGCTCTTCACGTGCTACGAGGCGTTCATCCACATCATCGACTCGATGTTCAACCAGCACGCCAAATGGCTGGACGGGACCCGCGACATCGAGTGGCGCCGCCCGATCGCGAGCCTCAACTACCTCCTCTCGAGCCACGTCTGGCGCCAGGACCACAACGGCTTCAGCCACCAGGACCCCGGCTTCATCGACCACGTCGTCAACAAGAAGCCGGAGGTCGTGCGCGTCTACCTGCCCTTCGACGCGAACACGCTGCTCTCGACGTACGACCACTGCCTCCGCAGCGTCGACTACGTCAACGTGGTCGTCGCCGGCAAGCAGCCCTCGCCCCAGTGGCTCACGATGGCGGAGGCGGTCGCCCACTGCACCCGCGGGCTCGGCATCCTGGAGTGGGCGAGCAGCGAGCGGCAGGGCGAGTCCCCGGACGTCGTGCTCGCCTGCGCGGGCGACGTGCCGACGCTGGAGACCCTCGCGGCGGTGAGCATCCTCCGCGAGAAGCTGCCGGACCTCGCGATCCGCACGGTCAACGTGGTCGACCTGATGCGCCTGATGTCGGAGTCGGAGCACCCGCACGGCCTCTCCGACCTCGAGTTCGACGCGATCTTCACCCCCGACCGCCCGATCGTGTTCGCGTACCACGGCTATCCGTGGCTCATCCACCGCCTGACCTACAAGCGGACCGGCCACGGCAACCTGCACGTGCGCGGGTACAAGGAGAACGGCACCACCACCACTCCGTTCGACATGGTGATGCTCAACGACCTGGACCGCTACTCGCTGGTGATCGACGTCATCGACCGGACCCCCGGCCTCGGCGCCCGCGCCGCCGGTCTCCGCCAGGAGATGCAGGACGCCCGCATCCGCGCCCGCGCCTACACGCGCGAGCACGGCGAGGACATCCCCGAGGTCGCGAACTGGACCTGGGCCGGCGAGCGCTCCGGCAACGCCAGCGCCAACACGGGCAACGACAACGAATAGCCCCGCCCCTACCTCCCCCTTCGCGAGATGCCACCTGTGATGCCGACACGCCGTCGGACCCCGTCCCAAGTGGCATCTCGCGGAGAGGAGCGGCCCGTCAGGCTGCGGGGGCGAGGTAGTCGTCCCAGTCGGGCTGCGTCCGCTCCGCGCCGCGCACGAGCCAGGAGCCGGCGCGCGGCATCCGGGGGACGGTCCGCAGGCGCCAGCCCATCTCGTGCGGGGTGCGGTCGCTCTTGACGTTGTTGCAGCGCTGGCAGCAGGCGACGAGGTTCTCCCACGTGTCGCGGCCGCCGCGCGACTTGGGCTGGATGTGGTCGATCGTCGCCGCGTGCTGACCGCAGTAGCCGCAGCGGTGGTTGTCCCGGCGGAGCACGCCGCGCCGCGACACCGGCACGCTCCGGCCGCTCGGGATGCGGACGTACCGGGTCAGCACGATCACCGAGGGCCGCACGTGGTCGCCGTGCGCGCTGTGCACCGGATTGCCCTCGTCCGCAGCGATCACGGTCGCCTTCTCCGTCATCAGCAGGACCAGGGCCCGCTTGAACGACACCACCGCGAGAGGCTCGTAGCCGGCGTTCAGAACCAGAGTGCGCATCAGTGACCTCCGTGCTGTCGCACGCCGTCGCGAGACGACGTCGCGGCCACGAGCAAGGGCGCCGTCGTGATGACGGCGCCCTGCGAGGCCGCGGCGGAGTGCCGCGCGATGACGTGGAGTCGTATCCGCGTGTCGGAGGAGTGCACCGCCGCGGTGAGGACCCGCGCGCGTACCGACTCGGCCGCCCGCACGCGCGAGCGCAGCCCCACGCTGTGGCGCCCGCTCCGCTCGGCCATCCCGGCACTCCGTCCCTCGACGAATCGATCCGCTCGCCACGCGAGCGGACTGGGGTTCAGGTTAACCCTTCGCGCCCGGAACACCAGGGGTCGGTCCGGATTCGTCACGCGGCGTTCACACGGGGACGACGAGAGCCCGCCCCCTCCAGGAGGGGACGGGCTCTCGAGCGGATCGACCGGGTCAGCCGTTGATGCGCACGATCCGGTAGTCGGAGGTCCACAGCGGCTGCACGCGGACGCTCGCGCCCTCGTACGGCGCGTGCAGGATGTTGCCGTTTCCCGCGTAGAAGCCGTCGTGGCCGTCCATGATCACGAGGTCGCCGGGCTGAGCGTCGGCGAGCGAGACCGGAGTGCCCATGGCGCCCTGACCCGCGGCCGAGTGCGGCATCGAGATGCCGTACTGGGCGAAGACGTACATCACGAAGCCGGAGCAGTCGAAGCCGCTCGGGTCGGCTCCGCCGAAGACGTAGGGCACGCCCTGGTACTGCATCGCGGTGGTGAACACGGCCGAGAGGCTGTAGCTGGTGGTCGGGGCGGCGGCCGCGATCTCGCTGGCGGAGGCACCGGAGTAGGAGTTGAACTCCTCGGCGGTCTCGGCGCGAGCCTCGGCGACGTCGCTCGTGTCCACGACGGGCTCGGCGACCACGACGGGCTCGGGCTCCGGGGCGGGCGGCGGCGGGGGCGCCGCCTCGGCCGAGAAGCCGTCGCGGGCGATCGCGGCCTGCACCACTCCACCGTCGACGGCCACGGTCTGAGCGGAGCCCTGGCGGAGGAGGTCGGCGCGCGACGCCGCGAACAGGCCGTCGTCCTGGCTGCCCGGAGTGAAGGCGTAGGCGGGGAGCGCCATGGTCGCGACCAGCGCACCGGCGAAGCCGACCATCGCGACCTTGCCGACGACCCGGCCCCGGCGCTTGCGCGGGGTGCCGGCCGGCGACGGCACGAAGTCGGTGATGTCCGCGCGGCGGGCGGGAGCCGCGGGAACGGCGCGACGGGAGACGGGTGCGTCCCCGTGGATCCGGGCGCGGATGACCGGGGGCCGGTTCTCGAAGGTCGCGTCGCCGGAGCGGTCGGGGTGGTTGGAGCGGAACCGGTCGGGCGAGCCGGCGTCCTCGTTCGGGGTAAGGGGGTTCTGGGGCAAGGGGAAGATCCTCCGACGTCCCCTCAGCCCAGGCAGCTGTCCCGTCTCATGCACGAAGCATCGGTGTGCACAGGATCCGAGACGGGTGTGGGGGCGTCGGATCCCGCGCCCTGGGACCGAGGCTCGGCCGCAGGGCTCCACAGAGCGTAAGCGACCGTTACCGATTTGTCACCTTCTCGGCGGGAAGAGACCGCTCTCCCGTTCGACGCCGGTCACCGGATGCGGTAAGGGCCCGTACGGGCCGCTCCCAGAGAAGGGCTGATCAGACGACGAGGAAGATGTGCGCCGCGACCTCGTTGGGCAGCTCGATGCCCGCCTCGACTCCGTCGATGCGCGCGAGCACGTAGCCGTTGAGGGCCGAGAACTCGCCCTCGGCACCGGGGACGACGCCGGCCTGCTTGAGCTGGAGGAGGAGCTCCGGATCGACCTGAGCCGGCTCGCCCAGGCGCCGCACGACGCCGCGGCGGGGCTCGCTCGACCCGGCGACGAAGCGCGGCAGGCTGATGACGCCGTCGGCGAAGCGGGAGGCGGGGGTGTCGCCGAGCTCGTCCAGGCCCGGGATCGGGTTGCCGTAGGGCGACTCCGTCGGGTGGTCGAGCATCTCGAGGAGACGGCGCTCGACCTGCTCGCTCATCACGTGCTCCCAGCGACAGGCCTCCTCGTGCACGAACTCCCAGTCGAGCTTGATGACGTCGTGGAGGAGCCGCTCGGCGAGGCGGTGCTTGCGCATGACGTGGATCGCCTTGCGGCGGCCGTCGGAGGTGAGCTCGAGGTGGCGGTCGCCCGAGACGACGACGAGGCCGTCGCGCTCCATGCGCCCCACGGTCTGCGACACCGTCGGCCCGGAGTGGCTGAGCCGCTCCGAGATGCGCGCGCGCAGCGGGATGATGTTCTCCTCCTCGAGCTCGAGGATGGTGCGCAGGTACATCTCGGTGGTGTCGATCAGATCCGTCATCTCAGCCTTCCCGTCTCGGCGCGCTCCACCCTAGTGGTCGCCACGAAGCAGCATCGGCGCTGCGGCGCGACGCAGGCCTCCGTCGCTCGGAGGAGGGGTGCGGGCCGGGAACCCTAGTATTAACGCATGCCGGACCTCACCATTCCTCGCGAGCTGCTCCCCCACGACGGACGGTTCGGCTGCGGCCCGTCCAAGGTGCGGCACGACCAGCTCGCCCACCTCGCGACCCAGGGCGCGCACCTGCTCGGGACCTCGCACCGCCAGGCGCCCGTGAAGGACCTCGTCGGCCGCGTGCGCGAGCACCTCGCCACGCTGTTCCGCATCCCCGAGGGCTACGAAGTCCTTCTGGGCAACGGCGGCTCGACCGCCTTCTGGGACGCCGCGGCCTTCTCCCTCATCGAGCGCCGCGCCGAGAACCTCACGTTCGGCGAGTTCGGCCAGAAGTTCGCGGCGGCCGCCTCCGCGCCCTTCCTCGAGCCGGCCCACGTCGTCTCCGCCCCCGCGGGATCGCGGAGCGAGATCGAGATCGTCGAGGGGATCGACGTCTACGCGTGGCCCCACAACGAGACGAGCACCGGAGTGATGGCTCCGGTCCGCAGGGTCCGCGGCGACGAGGGCGCGCTCACCGTCATCGACGCCACCAGCGCGGCGGGCGGCATCGACGTCGACATCGCCGAGGCCGACGTCTACTACTTCGCCCCGCAGAAGAACTTCGCCTCCGACGGCGGACTCTGGTTCGGCCTCTTCTCGCCCGCCGCGATCGAGCGGATCGAGCGCATCGCGGCGAGCGGCCGCTACATCCCCGAGTTCCTCAGCCTCAAGAACGCGGTCGACAACTCGCGCCTCGACCAGACGCTGAACACTCCGGCGCTCTCGACGCTCCTGCTGATGGAGTCGCAGCTCGAGTGGATGAACGCGTCCGGCGGTCTGGCCTGGGCATCGGCGCGCACGGCCGAGTCCTCCTCGGCGATCTACGACTGGGCCGAGGCGTCGAGCCTCGCCACTCCGTTCGTCGAGGTGCCCGAGCACCGGTCGCAGGTCGTCGCGACCGTCGACTTCGACGCCTCCGTCGACGCCGCTCTCGTCGCGAAGATCCTCCGGGCGAACGGGATCGTCGACACCGAGCCGTACCGCAAGCTCGGCCGCAACCAGCTGCGCGTGGCCACGTTCGTCGCGATAGAGCCGGACGACGTCCGCTCGCTGCTCGGCTGCATCGATCACGTCCTCGAGCGCCTGGCGGTCTGAGGCTCCCCATGCGGCTGTGGCTGCGCGAGGAGGAGCGGCGGCCCGCGCCGCCGCCCTACGCGAGCGACGACGCGACGGCTCTGCTGGTCGGGTGCGTCGTCTGGGCCGTCGCCCTCGCGGCCGTGCTCGTGGCATCGGCCATCGGAGCCGTCGTCGAGCCGGTCGTCCTGTCGACCGTCGTGATCGGACTGGTCCTCGGCACGATCGGGCTGTTCTACAGCCGCAACCGCCGCTAGAGCGCGTCGGTCTCCATCCGGAGCCCGGTGCCGTCGGCCTCCAGCTCGAGACGGACGCGCAGTCCGGTGAACTCGGAGAGCCGCTCGACGTGGGTCCCACCGCAGGCGATCGCGGCGTCCCCGGCGGGGAGGGTGCAGCGCCATGTCCGCCGCGTGCTGAGGAGGTCGTCGTCGCGCTCGATGCGCACCTGCGCGTCCGAGGCGATCCACTCGGCGAGGAGGGCGTCGATCCGCTCCTGCACCTCGCGGACCTCCGCCTGCAGGCGGGCGGTGTCCATCCCGCTGCGTCGGAGGGACTTGCCGAGGCGGTACACGTCGGTGGAGCCGGACTCGCGGATCCGCGAGGTCTGGACGGCCGCCTGGTCGAAGTCCGGGTTCCCGAGGGCGTCGGTGCGAGCCGGCTTCGACCAGAACGAGGCCAGAGCGGCGTTCAGGGCGAGGGAGGCGAGGTGGCAGGCGGTGTGCCCGCGGGAGAGCTCGCGCCGGTGCTCCGCGTCGACCTCGACGTCGACGTCGACCTCGACGTCCGTCTGGAGTGAGGAGGCGTCGTCGACGATGTGGACGACGACGAAGCTCCAGTCCGGAGTGCCGAGCCGTGCCGGGAGCCGCTCGCCCAGGTGCAGCTCGCCGCCCTGCCACGCCCCGATGCGGCAGTCGAGGAGGCGCAGCCGCTCCCCCGCCACGACCAGCGCACCGTGATCGGGCCCCTGATCGGGCCACGTCGGGTCGACCGGGTGGGCGGCAGTCGTATCGAGGACCACCGCCCAGCGGCCGTCGTCCAGCCGGCCCACGTGCAGCACGCGCCCGGAGGAGCGCACGGCGCCGTCGGGATAGGCGATGCGGGTGTCGGAGTCGATGCTCATCGGGCGGCGCCGGAGGGGATCAGCGGCGACGGCGACGGCGACGGGTCGTCGGGGCGGGAGCGGGCTCGGGCTCGACGTCGTCCGAGTCCTCGTCATCGGAGTCGTCCTCGTCGGAGTCGTCCTCCTCGGAGTCGTCCTCCTCGGAGTCGTCCTCCTCGGAGTCGTCCTCCTCGGAGTCGTCGTCGTCCGAGTCGTCCTCCTCGGAGTCGTCCTCCTCGTCGTCGAGGTCCTCGTCCTCGGCCTCCTCGAGCTCGTCGTCGTCCGCGTTCTCGACCTCCTCGCCGAGCGCGTCCTGCGCGGTCTGGTAGTCGGCGAGACGCACGGACCACGGCACCCAGTCCGGAGCGAGGACGGCGCCCTCGCCCGGCAGCAGTTCGACCTCGAGGACGTTCACGTCCTCGGTCTCGTCGATCCGGGACAGCGTCGCCGTCCACAGCCAGCCCGGGTACCCGCGCATGAGGTTCGCGAACTGCAGCGACACGACGTGCTCGCCCTGCGCGAGAGTCGTCACCAGCTCGCCGATCGTCCCCTCCGGGGCGATCTCGGCGAGCGCCGCACGAGCGGCATCGAGTGACCCCGCGAGCACGGCGTCCGCCTCGTAGACGGGCTCGGGAGCCTGAACCGCTGCGGCCTCGTCCGCCTCTCCCGGGGAAGCGTCGCCGTCGGCCGGAAGCGTGTCCGCCGCCGATGCGGGATCGGTCTCGGAACGGTCGTCGGGAACGGGAGCGGCATCCTCTGCAGAACTCGCGTCCTCTACGGTCGCCGCGTCCGAGCCGGAGGCCTCCGCCGCAGCGGCGACGTCCTCGGCCGGAGGAGTCTCCTCTGCAGAGGCGGAGTCGTGGGCGGGAGCCTCGGTCACCGGGAGGGCGGGGTCGCCCTCGGCCCCGCCGGAAGGAGCCTCGTCGTCACCAGCCGCCGGGTCAGCGGCGATCGCCTCGTCGGCTCCGCTCGCCTCCTCTGCGGAAGGGTCCTGCTCGGCAGGAGTCGTGTCCTGCTCGGCGACGGAGTCGCCCTCTCCCGAGGACTGCTCCACGGGAGCGTCCTCCGGGGTCGGAGCGGCGACGGTCTCGTCGATCGGGCCGTGCTCGTCGGTCGTGCCGTCGGCGTCAGGCATCCAGCTCGTCCGCAACCCGGCGCAGGAGCGCCGCGATCGTGCGCCCGTGCGCCTTGTCGGGGTAGCGACCGCGCTTGAGCCCGGCGCCGATCCCGTCGAGCAGCTTGACCGTGTCCTCCACGATCACGGACATGTCGTCCGCGGACTTCCGGTTGAGCTTCACCAGGCTCGGCGGGGCGTCGAGGACGCGCGCCGAGAGCGCCTGCGCCCCGCGCTTGCCGTCGGCGATGCCGAACTCGAGGCGGGTGCCGGCCTTGACCGCGGTCCCGGAGGGCAGCGCGGAAGCGTGCAGGAAGACCTCCTGGCCGTCATCAGTGCTGATGAAGCCGAAGCCCTTCTCCTCGTCGTAGAACTTGACCTTGCCGGTAGGCATGCAGACCCCTCCTGGAAATGAAGCAGCCATCAGTTTAGTCGACCGGGGCCGCCCTATCCTTGACGGGTGAAGCCACAGGAGCCGGCGGGCATCGGACGCGCGGAGCGCACGCTCGCCTACATGTTCATCGCGATCATCGTCGTGACGGTCCTCGCGTTCCTCGCGATCCTGGTAGCCCCCGCGCTCGGGATCCGCGAGTACACCGGCCCGTTCTGGCGGTTCGTCTTCGCCGTGCCGCTGGTGGGCCTGCCGATCGCGTTCCTCATGATGATCGCGATGCTGATCGTGGGGGTCCGGCGCCGCCGCGCGCAGTCCTGACCGGCCGCGATCTCCTCCTTCTGCTCCGCCGCGGATCCGGCGTTCCCCGCCGCCGAGCAGGCACCGAGCGCCCGGACAACCCACTCCCAGACTCCGCACAGCCGACGGCCAGATACTGTCCTGCATGGACGGACCCCGCATTCTCATCGTCGACGACGAGCCCAACATCAGAGACCTGCTCACCACGAGCCTCCGCTTCGCCGGCTTCGCCGTGCGGGCGGTCGGCAACGGGGCCCAGGCCATCTCGGCGGTCCTCGAGGAGGAGCCGGACCTGATCATCCTCGACGTCATGCTCCCGGACATGAACGGCTTCGGCGTGACCAAGCGCCTCCGCTCGGCCGGATACACCTCCCCCATCCTCTTCCTCACGGCGAAGGACGACACCGAGGACAAGATCACGGGCCTCACCGTCGGAGGCGACGACTACGTCACCAAGCCGTTCAGCCTCGACGAGATCGTCGCGCGCATCAAGGCGATCCTCCGCCGCACCATGCACGCCGAGGAGGACGCGGTCATCCGCGCCGGCGAGCTGACGATGGACCAGGACACGCACGAGGTCCTCGTCGGCGACGAGCCGGTGGAGCTCAGCCCCACCGAGTTCAAGCTGCTCCGCTACCTGATGCTCAACCCGAACCGGGTGCTCAGCAAGGCGCAGATCCTCGACCACGTGTGGGAGTACGACTTCAACGGCGATGCGGGCATCGTCGAGTCCTACATCTCGTACCTGCGACGTAAGCTCGACACGCATTCGGAGGAATCGCTCATCCAGACCAAGCGAGGATTCGGATACATGCTGAAGGTCGCGAAGGCCTAGCCTCCGCCACCTCGGCGCCACCTCCCGTCGGAGGCGCGGCGCCCGCCGATCCCGAGGGAGTTCCACCGCCATGCACCAGGGTCTGGCCGAGCGGTGGAACTCCATCTCGTTGCGCACGAAGATCACCGCCGTCACGGTCCTCCTGCTCACGCTGGGACTCCTCGTCTCCGGTATCGGGACGATGACGATGCTGAAGCCGCAACTCGTCGCGCAGCTCGACGCGCAGCTGGCCGACCAGGTCCAGCGGACGGCGAGCGACCTCTCCGTCAAGGATCTCGCCGCGATCGACGAGTCCAAGGCCGACTTCGGCGCCGTCTACGACCAGTACGGCACGCTCGACAACACGAACGCGTCCGGCGCGGCCGATCCCGCCTTCCCGCAGACCTTCACCCTCGAGCAGGCGCTGCAGGGCGGCGACAAGCCGATGGAGATCTGGAGCTCCAACGGCAAGGTCGAGTACCACGTCATGTCGACGGTGTTCACGAGGGGCACCGAGTACCAGACGCTCCTGCTCGCGGTGTCGACCCGCAGCGTCGACGTCATCATGACGACGTACCTCACGATCTTCCTCGGGTTCGGAGTCGCGATCGTCGTGATCGGCGCGCTCCTCACCCGCCTGCTGGTCACCACGACGTTCGCTCCGCTGCGCGAGGTCGAGCAGACCGCCGCCGCCATCGCCGACGGCGATTTCAGCCAGCGCCTGGACGGCACGACGCCCAACACCGAGGTCGGGCGCCTCAACCGCTCCCTGAACGCGATGCTCGGGCGGATCGACTCCGCCTTCCGCGACCGCGCCCGCACGATCGACCAGATGCGCCGCTTCGTCGGCGACGCCAGCCACGAGCTGCGCACCCCGCTCGTCTCCGTCCGCGGCTACGCCGAGCTGTACAGGATGGGCGCTCTGCAGACGCCCGAGGCGGTCGGCCAGGCGATGGAGCGCATCGAGAAGGAGGCGATCCGGATGGGCGGCCTGGTCGAGGACCTCCTCGAGCTCGCACGCCTCGACGAGACGAAGCCGCTCGCGCTCGCGCCCGTGGACCTGATGCCGCTCGCCCGCGACGCCGCGATGGACGCGATGGCCTCCTGGCCCGACCGCGACTTCGGCGTCGAGACCCGCGACGACACCCCTGTCGAGACGCCTGCGCTCGAGCTCGACGAGGCCGGCGCCTCCGCCACGCAGCCCATGGAGCTGACGAACCCCGGGCTCACCGGACCGATCGCCGCGGCAGGAGCCCGGCTCGCCCGCTTCCGCCGGCGTCCGCGCCGGGTCAACGCCGAGGAGATCGCCGCCGGCACCGCCACTGCCCCCGAGGAGCCGGGCGTGCCGGCGATGGTGATGGCGGAGGAGAACAAGATCCGCCAGGTCCTGACGAACCTGATCGGCAACGCCGTCCGCTACACGCCCGAGGACACTCCGATCGAGATCGGCGTCGCCGTCGACCGCTCCCGCCGACTCGCCCTGCTGGAGGTCATCGACCACGGCGAGGGCATCCCCCCGCAGATCCGCGAGAAGATCTTCCAGCGCTTCTGGCGCGCGGACACGTCGCGGACCCGCGAGACCGGCGGCAGCGGCCTGGGGCTGGCGATCGTCTCCTCGATCGTCGCCGCGCACAAGGGCCGCGTGGACGTCGTCGAGACGCCGGGTGGAGGCGCGACCTTCCGTGTCGCGCTGCCGCTGCTGACCGTCGGTCAGAACGGCGAGACCTCCCCCGCCTCGGTCTGATCCGCACCGCGGTCCGTCTCCCGGCGGGGCCGCTCCGTTCCGCGCTCTCCTGTCGACGTCCCCGGGCGGCACGGATCGACCCACCCGGGCGATCGGGACCTCGCGCACCCCGCCCGAGCGGCCGCGCACGGCTCACTCTCTCCTCCTCGGGACCACCGGGCCGCGAGCCCGCCCGCACCGCCGGAGACCAGAGCCGACGCACGTTGAACGCCGCGTCCGCGGATCCGGCGGAGTCGCCGTCCGCATCCGTCCGGCCGAGGACCTCTGCTCCCCGATCCTCCGCGTCGCGACGTGGCCCGGGCCGCACCCTGCGCGCCTCCGCTGCCGGTGCCGATCGAGAGGACCCGGAGGGTACGGGATGCGATGCCCCCGAAGGAGAACCGCCGTCGTGATCGCGGGGTCCCGTCCAGGAGCATCTGCTTGCACGCTCGCCTGCACGCTCACGCGCACCCTCAAAGGCAGAAGGCGGCTCCCCCGGAGGGGAACCGCCTTCTGCCTGGTGGGGGCCTGGACTAGAAGTCCATGCCTCCGGTGGGGTCGCCGCCCGCGGCGACCGGGTTCTTCTCGGGCTTGTCGGCGACGACGGCCTCCGTGGTGAGGAAGAGGCCGGCGATCGACGCCGCGTTCTGCAGAGCGGAGCGCGTGACCTTGACCGGGTCGATGATGCCCGCGGCGATGAGGTCGACGTACTCGCCGGTCGCGGCGTTGAGGCCGTGTCCGGTGGGGAGCTCGCGGACCTTCGCAGCGACGACGCCGGGCTCCATGCCCGCGTTGAGGGCGATCTGCTTGAGCGGGGCGTCGATGGCGACCTTGACGATGTTCGCGCCGGTCGCCTCGTCTCCGACGAGCTCGAGCTTCTCGAAGGCGAGCTTGCCGGCCTGGATGAGGGCGACGCCACCACCGGCGACGATGCCCTCCTCGACGGCGGCCTTCGCGTTGCGGACGGCGTCCTCGATGCGGTGCTTGCGCTCCTTGAGCTCGACCTCGGTCGCCGCTCCGGCCTTGATGACCGCGACACCGCCGGCGAGCTTCGCGAGGCGCTCCTGGAGCTTCTCGCGGTCGTAGTCGCTGTCGGTGTTCTCGATCTCGCCGCGGATCTGCGCGACGCGGCCGGCGATGGCCTCGGCGTCGCCGGCACCCTCGACGATCGTGGTCTCGTCCTTGGTGATGACGACCTTGCGGGCCGAGCCGAGCAGGTCGAGGGTGACGTTCTCGAGCTTGAGGCCGACCTCCTCGGAGATGACCTGGCCGCCGGTCAGGATCGCGATGTCCTGGAGCTGCGCCTTGCGACGGTCGCCGAAGCCGGGAGCCTTGACGGCGACCGACTTGAAGATGCCGCGGATCTTGTTGACGACCAGGGTCGCCAGCGCCTCACCGTCGACGTCCTCGGCGATGATCAGCAGCTGCTTGCCCGCCTGGATCACCTTGTCGACGACGGGGAGCAGGTCCTTGATGTTCGAGACCTTGGAGTTGACGATGAGGATGTAGGGGTCCTCGAACACCGCCTCCTGGCGGTCGGGGTCGGTCACGAAGTACTGCGACAGGTAGCCCTTGTCGAAGCGCATGCCCTCGGTGAGCTCGAGCTCGGTGCCGAAGGTGTTCGACTCCTCGACGGTGACGACGCCCTCCTTGCCGACCTTGTCGATCGCCTCGGCGATGATCGCGCCGATCTCGGGGTCCGCGGCGGAGATGGAGGCGGTCGCCGCGATCTCCTCCTTGGTCTCGATCGCCTTCGCGCCGGCGATGAGCTCGGCGGTGACGGCCTTGACGGCCTTCTCGATGCCCTTCTTGAGGCTGATCGGGTCGGCGCCGGCCGCGACGTTGCGCAGGCCCTCGCGGACGAGCGCCTGAGCGAGGACGGTCGCGGTGGTGGTTCCGTCGCCGGCGACGTCGTCGGTCTTCTTGGCGACCTCCTTGACGAGCTCGGCGCCGATCTTCTCGTACGGCTCGTCGAGCTCGATCTCCTTGGCGATGGAGACGCCGTCGTTCGTGATGGTGGGAGCGCCCCACTTCTTCTCGAGGACGACGTTGCGGCCGCGCGGGCCGAGGGTCACCTTGACCGCGTCGGCCAGAGTGTTGAGTCCACGCTCGAGGCCGCGGCGGGCTTCTTCGTCAAAAGCAATGATCTTGGCCATGTGTGTTTCTCGTCCCTCCCGGACGTCGTGAAATGTCTGTGCTGGCACTCGACCGGAGCGAGTGCCAAGGTCGATTCTGGCACTCGCGGTGGACGAGTGCAAGCGACCGGCACGCGCTCCGACACGAAGGAGCCGCCGCCCGCACGAGGCGGACGACGGCTCCCGGGAGGCTCGGCGGTCAGGCCGGGCGGACCGATTCGGCCTGCGGGCCCTTCGACCCCGTGCCGACCTCGAACGCGACCTGCTGCCCCTCCTCGAGGACCTTGTACCCCGACATGTCGATCGCGGAGTAGTGGACGAAGACGTCCTGTCCGCCGCCGTCGACCGTGATGAAGCCGTAGCCCTTCTCAGCGTTGAACCACTTGACGGTTCCGTTCGCCATCTCTGTACTCCCCAGTGCTGTGATGCCCGCGGCACGAGCGATGTGCTGGTGCCTGGTCAGGAATACTAATCCGACGATCGGGCCCGGCAGGGGCTGGAGAGGGCGTCGCGGGGAAGAGTTGCCCGGGATTCAACACGGAGGAAACGTGCCCGTAACAGAGGGTCCCGATCAGCCCTGCTCGGAGGCGTAGTCGGACCCCAGGACCACGACGACGGAGCCCGTCTCGACGAAGTCCTGCGAGAGCAGGACGGTCCCCGTTCCGAGCGAGTCGACGAGACCGAGGGCCGCTCCCTCGAGCGCCGGGTCGCTGAAGTAGACCGTCGTGGCGGCGATGTCCTCGGTGTTCGCGTTCGCGACGGTCGGGACGCTCCAGCCGGCCGTCGTCAGGGCGTCGCCGGCGCTGGCGGCGAGTCCGACGGTGGCGGTGCCGTTGAGGACGGCGACGGCGAGCTCGGGATCGAGCGTCGCGGCCGCGGTCGGAGTCGCCTCGGCGGTCGCGGTGGGCGGGGTGAAGACGTCCGTGAACTGCACCCGGTCGTCGATGACCAGCAGCCCGATGAAGCCGAGCAGGACGATGACTCCGGTGGCGAGCGCCGCCCACGCGAGGGCGACGGCGCGGGCGTGGGGAGCCGGCGGCCGGCGGTGGGCGCCGACGCGCGCCTCCGTCGCCGGGACCTCGTCGAAGCGGTCTCTCGGGTGCGTGTTCGACATCGGGGGTACGGCCGGCCTTCCGTTGGTGGACTCGAGCAGCTCGTCTACTCGAGGCGCCCGAGGCGTCGCGAGGCGCGGGCGCCGGCGCGCTGATCACGGATGCGCTGCAGCCGCGTGACGAGCATCGGGTCGTGCGCGAGGGCGGCCGGAGAGGCGAGCACCGCGCTGAGCACCTGATAGTAGCGGGCGGCCGACAGTCCGAACTGGGAGCGGATCGCGTCGTCCTTGTCGCCGGAGCGGGCGGTCCACTCGCGCTCGAAGGCGAGCACCCGCAGCTCTCGCTCGGACAGACCGGTGCCCGGCCTCGGGTCCGTCGTCCTGCTCATCCCCCCAGGGTAGGCAGGCCCGCGGCCGCCGCCGGGGAGGCGCTCCGAACGGCTCGCGACCGCGTCGCGGCGCCGCGGCGGCGAGTCTCCTCCACAGCCCGCGGAGGCGGAATGGAGCCGTCGTCCCGGGGGTTGGACCAGGTGGAGGGGCGCGACCGCCCCCGTACACTGACGAGGATTCCGAGGGAGACCCATGTCGTCGTATTCCGTGAACAAGTCCGACGCCGAGTGGCGCGAGGAGCTCGACCGCGACCAGTACGCGGTCCTGCGCGAAGCGGCCACCGAGCGCCCGTGGACCGGCGAGCTGCTCGACGAGCACCGCGCCGGCCTCTACACCTGCGCCGCCTGCAGTGCCGAGCTCTTCAAGAGCGGCACCAAGTTCGACTCCGGCTGCGGCTGGCCGAGCTTCTACGAGTCCGTGAACCCGGACGCCGTCCAGCTGATCGAGGACAGCACTCTCGGCATGGTCCGCACCGAGGTCCGCTGCGCGAACTGCGGATCGCACCTGGGGCACGTCTTCCCCGACGGCTTCGGCACGCCCACCGGCGACCGCTACTGCATGAACTCGATCGCCCTGAACTTCCAGGCCGAGGGCGAGTGACCGTGCCCTCCTCCCCCGTGCTCGAGGCCGTCCTCGCGCGCCGTTCGCGCTCTAAGGTGACGCCGGAGGCTCCGGGGCACGACGAGATCGCGGCGTTCGTCTCGGCGGCGTCGCGTCTCGCCGATCACAGCTCGCTGCGCCCGTGGCGGGTCATCGAGATCCGCGGCGCCGCCCGCGACCGGGTCGGCCGCAGCTTCGCGGTCGCCTCGGGAGCGAAGAAGGACCCCCGGAAGTACATCGAGAAGACGCACCGCGCCTCCCTGCTGCTGGCCGTCGTGGTCAGCGTCAAGAAGTCGAAGGTGCCGGCCTGGGAGCAGGAGGCCGTCGCCTCGGGCGTCGCCCACGTCCTGAGCCTGCTGCTCGACGAGGCGGGCTGGGGCGTCTTCTGGCGCACCGGCTCCTACACGCGCGACAAGGCCGTGCGGAAGGCGCACCGCCTCGAGAAGGGCGAGGAGCTGCTCGGCTGGCTCTACGTCGGCCGTCCCGACGGGAAGATCGGCGGCCCCAAGCGCCCCGCTCCCGCCGAACGGCACCTCAGCATCCTCGAGCCGTGAGCCCCGGCGGGCCCCGATCCGAGCGGATCCGGGGCCCGCGATAGGGTGGCCGGGGGCATGAGCGCACCTGCCGACGTGGCGCAATTGGTAGCGCACCCGACTTGTAATCGGGCGGTTACGGGTTCAAGTCCCGTCGTCGGCTCAGGAAAGGCAGAAGGCCCCGACCGCTGCGTGCGGTCGGGGCCTTCTGCCTGAGCGCGGGTTCTCCGCGTCCGGAGCTCAGCCCGCGGCGGCCGGGGTCGGCTCGGAGGAGGCGGGAGCCTCGGTGGAGACCGGGGCGTCGCCGGGAGCCGGGGTCTCGGTCGAGGCAGGGGTCTCGGTCGTGGCGGGCGTCTCGGTCGGCGCCGGGGTCTCGGAGGAGGAGGGCGCGGGAGTCGCCGACGAGTACGAGTCGGCGGCGGCCGAGAGCACGAACGAGCTGAACGCGTCCGGATCGGTCAGCGAGCCCGAGTACGCCTCGCCGTTGACCAGGACGGTCGGGGTGCCGGTGACGGCGGGCACGTCCGTGCCGGGGAGCGGACCCGAGGTGGCGCGCTCGGTCGCGGCGCGGACCCAGCTCACGAAGCTCTGGTCGTCGATGCAGGTGTTCACGGCCGCCGTGTCCTCGACGCCGGCCTGCGAGGCGTAGTCCTTCAGCTGGTCGTCCGACAGGCCGTCGGTCCCCTCCGCCGGCTGGTCGGCGAAGAGCAGGGAGTTGAAGTCGAAGAAGGAGTCGGGCGAGCGGTCCGCGACGCACGCGGCGGCGTTGGCCGAGCGCTCCGAGTACTTGGTGCCGTTGGAGCGGGTCGTGAGGATGGCGATCGGGTGGATCTCGACCGTCGCGGCACCGCTGGTCACCCACTCCTTGATCTGGTCGCCGTTGGTCTTCTCGAACTGGCCGCAGTAGGGGCAGAGGTAGTCGAGGTAGACCCGGATGTCGACCGTGCCGCCCGAGGTGTCGAGCGCACTGGGAGTGGGCGTCCCGTCGGCGGCGACGGCGCCGCTCGCCTGCGCGACCATGTTCTCGCCGACGACCACGCCGTCGCTCGCCATGTTCGCCGGGCCGGGGCCCGCGGGGCGGATGCTGGAGGTGACGGCGAAGACCACGATGACGACGACCGCGATCACGACGGCGGCCAGCCCGCCCTGCAGGGCGAAGCGGCTCACACGGTCGCGGCGCTTCTGCTGCTCGCGCAGGCGGCGCGCCTTCTCTCGGGCGGCCTCTCGTCGCTGGTTCTTCGAGAGACGGTCGTTGGCTCCGCCGGTGGTCATGACAAGAACGCTCCGAATGAGAGAGGGGGAAGAAGGGGGTCGCCTGGCGCGACTCGCCGGAATCCTACGCGCGAGCCCTGGGAAACCTCCAAACGACGGATACGGGGCGCCCGACCGACGATTGTCGGCCCCGTGGCATACTGTGACGGTTGGTCGGAGTCGCCCACGCGATGATGACCATCACTTCCATTCACTCGGATCGTCCGGCACGTACCTGCCGGTGAAGGAGCAAGAACAATGGCGTCCGTAACTTTCGACCACGCGTCCCGCGTCTACCCCGGGGCCACTCGCGCCTCCGTCGACAAGCTCAACCTCGAGGTGGGCGACGGCGAGTTCCTCGTCCTCGTCGGCCCCTCCGGCTGCGGCAAGTCCACCTCCCTGCGCATGCTCGCCGGCCTCGAAGAGGTCAACGAGGGCCGCATCCTCATCGGCGACCGCAACGTCACGGACGTTCCGCCGAAGGACCGCGACATCGCGATGGTCTTCCAGAACTACGCGCTGTACCCGCACATGTCCGTCGCCGAGAACATGGGCTTCGCGCTCAAGATCGCCGGCGTGAACAAGGACGAGCGCGCCGCGCGGGTCCTCGAGGCCGCGAAGATGCTCGACCTCGAGCCCTACCTCAACCGCAAGCCGAAGGCGCTCTCCGGTGGTCAGCGCCAGCGTGTCGCGATGGGCCGCGCCATCGTCCGCAAGCCCCAGGTCTTCCTCATGGACGAGCCGCTGTCGAACCTCGACGCCAAGCTCCGCGTGTCCACCCGCACCCAGATCGGCACGCTGCAGCGCCGCCTGGGCATCACCACGGTCTACGTCACCCACGACCAGACCGAGGCGCTCACCATGGGCGACCGCATCGCGGTCCTCAAGGACGGCCTCCTCCAGCAGGTCGGATCGCCCCGCGACCTGTACGAGAACCCGAACAACGTCTTCGTGGCCGGCTTCATCGGCTCGCCCGCGATGAACCTGTTCCACGCGGACGTCACCGACGGCGGCGTCAAGTTCGGCGACACCGTCCTCCCGATCGCCCGCGAGGCGCTCGCGAAGACGAGCCAGAAGGTCGTCACGCTCGGCGTGCGCCCCGAGGACGTCACCGTCTCGACCCAGCCCGGCGGACTGCCGATCGAGGTCGACCTCATCGAGGAGCTCGGCTCGGACGGCTACCTCTACGGCCACACCGAGGTCGAGGGCCGCCGGACCGACATCGTCGCGCGCGTCGACGGCCGCGTGCACCCCACCGCGGGCGACCGCGTGTACGTGACCGCGAACCACCGCGTGCACATCTTCGACGCGGAGTCGGGCGAGCGCCTCTCCTGAGCCTCCTCCTGCACCGCACGCTGCCGCCGTCCCCTCCAGGGCGGCGGCAGCGTCGTCTGCGGCTCCCCCACCGTCCGACACGCGACACGAACGGCGCACCATGTCCGGCTCCCTGAACATCACCTCGGCCACCGTCGACCCGGCCCTGCTCGACCTGCCGTGGAACCTGCGGCTCGACGACTGGCCCGACGAGTACATCGCCGCTCTGCCGAAGGGCATCTCGCGGCACACGGTCCGCTTCGCGCACCTCTCCGGACACGTCGTCGCCGTCAAGGAGACGACGGCCGAGATGTCGCGGCGCGAGTACGAGATGCTGAAGACGCTGCAGCGCCTCGACGTGCCGTGCGTGGTGCCGGGCGCCGTGATCACGAACCGCACCGACGACGAGGGTGAGGCCCTGCCCGCGGTGCTGGTCACCCGTCACCTCAAGTTCTCGCTCCCCTACCGGGCGCTGTTCTCGCAGACGCTGCGGCCGGACACGGCGACCCGCCTGGTCGACGCGCTGGCGCTCCTCCTGGTCCGCCTGCACGTGATCGGCTTCTTCTGGGGCGACGTGTCGCTCTCGAACACCCTCTTCCGGCGCGATGCCGGCGCCTTCGCCGCCTACCTGGTCGATGCGGAGACCGGGCAGCTCTACTCGGGCGGCCTCTCGAACGGCCAGCGCGAGAACGATCTGGAGATCGCCCGCGTCAACATCGCCGGTGAGCTGCTCGACCTCGAGGCGGGCGGACGCGTCGACGACGACCTCGACCCGATCACCGTCTCCGACGGCATCGTCGCGGCGTACCGCAGCCTCTGGAAGGAGCTGACCGGTGCGGAGTCGTTCGCGACCTCGGAGCGCTGGCGGATCAACGACCGCGTGAACCGGCTGAACGAGCTGGGCTTCGACATCGAGGAGCTCGCGATCAAGACCGACGAGGCCGGTTCGACGGTGCGGATCCAGCCGAAGGTGGTCGACGCCGGCCACCACCAGCGGCGGCTGCTCCGTCTCACCGGGCTGGACGCGCAGGAGAACCAGGCGCGGCGCCTGCTGAACGACCTCGACTCGTACACGGCGACCTACGACAAACAGGGCCTGGACGAGGAGATGGTGGCGCACGAGTGGCTGGCGCAGGTGTTCGAGCCGGTCATCCGCTCGATCCCCCGTGATCTCAAGGGTCGCCTGGAGCCGGCCGAGATGTTCCATCAGCTGCTCGAGCACCGCTGGTTCATGTCGCAGCAGCAGGCGCGCGACGTCCCCCTGGCGGAGGCGGTCACCGCCTACGTGAACGACATCCTGCGTCACCGCCGCGACGAGGCGACGGTCATCGCTCCTCCCACCGAGGCGCTGACCCTCCCGAACCTCGTCCTCGACGAGTCCGGCGACGCCGAGCTCACCGACGAGGACGCCGACGTCGACTGGACGAAGAACGTCTGACCCCTCCCACTTCAAGAGGCCCCGCGCTGTCCGCACGGGCCCTCTTCGCATTCCCGCCCGCCGAAGGCGGCGCCCGTTCCCGCTCGCCGAAGGCGGCGCCCGTCTCCGCTCGCCGCAGGTGGCGCCCATTCCCGCTCGCCGAAGGCGGCGCCCATTCCCGCTCGCCGCAGGCGGCGCCCGTCTCCGCTCGCCGCAGGCGGCGCCTCACCCCCTCCAGCCCCGTAGCGCGGGCGCCGGCGCGGTGAGCTGCAAGGCGGAGGAGGAAGCGATACCGGCGGTATCGCGCCCGACGACAACGCCGCAGATCGCCGTGCCGGCGCCCGCGCGCGCGCTACTCGGAGCGGAGTCTGGAGATCTCGTAGAGCGCCACCGACGCCGCGATCCCGGCGTTCAAGGATTCCGTGGCGGAGCTGATCGGGATGGAGACGACGGCGTCGCACTGCTCGGTGACGAGCCGGGAGAGGCCCTTGCCCTCGCTGCCGACGACGACGAGGAGCGGCCGGTCGGCGAGTTCGAGGCCGGGCAGCATCACGTCGCCGTCGCCGTCGAGTCCGATGACGAAGACGCCCGCGCGCTTGAAGTCCTTGATCATGGCGGTGAGGTTGGACGCCATCGCGACGGGGATGCGTGCGGCGGCTCCGGCGGAGGTCTTCCAGGCGGCGGAGTTGAGGCCGACGGAGCGGCGCTGCGGGACGATGACGCCCTGTCCGCCGAACGCGGCGACGGAGCGGATGATCGCTCCGAGGTTGCGCGGGTCGGTGATGCCGTCGAGCGCGACGAGGAGGGGGACGGCTCCGCGGGAGACGCTGCGCTCGAGCAGGTCGCTCGGGTGGGCGTACTCGTAGGGCGGCACCTTGAGCACGAGGCCCTGGTGCACCGAGTCGGGGCCGGCGAGGCGGTCGAGCTCCGGGCGCATGACCTCGAGCACGGGCAGGCCGCGGGCGGTGGCGATCTTCAGCGCCTCCTTGACCCGGTCGTCCATCTCGATGCGGGTCGCCAGGTAGAGGGTTGTCGCCGGGATGCTGGCGCGCAGCGCCTCGAGGACCGAGTTGCGGCCCGTCACCATCTCGAAGTCGTCGCCGCTCTTGGGCTTGCGCGACGGAGCGGGGCGCCCCTGTCCGCGGGCGGCCGCGGTGAGGGCTCCGCCGGGGCGGCCCTTGCCGCCGGCGGCGACGAAGCGCTCGCGCGCGAGCTTCGCCTTGCCTGCGGGGTGGTACGGCCGGTCCTCGGCCTTGGGCGTGGGCTTCTTGCCCTCGAGGGCCTGACGGCCCTGACCGCCGGAACCGACGGCCTTGCCCTTGCTCTTCTTTCGGACCGCTCCGGGGCGGCCGGGCTTATTCGCCATCGAGACTCCAATGCGCACCCGTCTGGGTGTCTTCGATCGTGATTCCCGCCGCGGCGAGATCGGTTCGGATGCGGTCGGCGCTCGCCCAGTCGCGCTGCTCGCGCGCGGTCTGGCGTTCGGCGACCAGGCGGTCGACCAGCACGCTGAGCGCGCGGTACGAGGGTTCGTCGTCGGAGCGCGCCCACTCGGGCGCCTCCGGGTCGATGCCGAGCACGGCCGCCATCGCGAGCACCTGGGTGCGCAGGGCCGAGACGGAGCCGAGGTCCTCGGCGTCGAGGGCGGCGTTGCCGGCGCGCACGGTCTCGTGCAGGACGCCGATGGCCTGCGGGACGGACAGGTCGTCGTCCATCGCCTCGGCGAACTCCTCCGGGACCACGGGCTCGCCGAGCGCGGCGAACCGCGTGCCGTCGAGGCGGCGGCGGGAGCGCTCGAGGAAGCCCTCGATCCGCTCCAGCGCCGCTTCGGCCTCCTCGAGGGCTCCGTCGTGGAACTCGAGGGTGGAGCGGTAGTGGGCGGAGCCGAGGTAGTAGCGGACGACGAGCGGGCGGGCCGCGTCGAGCAGCTCGGAGGCGAACACCGAGTTGCCGAGCGACTTGCTCATCTTCTGGCCGGTGACGGACACCAGTCCGTTGTGCAGCCAGTAGCTGGCGAAGGCGTGGCCGGCGGCGCTGGACTGGGCGAGCTCGTTCTCGTGGTGGGGGAAGCGCAGGTCGAGTCCGCCGCCGTGGATGTCGAACTGGGTGCCGAGGTACTTCGTCGACATCGCGGAGCACTCGATGTGCCAGCCGGGGCGTCCGGCGCCCCACGGGGATGCCCAGGCGGCCGACTCGGGCTCCTCCGGCTTGGCGCCCTTCCAGAGCGCGAAGTCGTGCGGGTCGCGCTTGCCGCGCGGGTCGGCGTCGGTCGCCGCCTCCATGCTCTCGAGGCGCTGGTGGGTGAGCGAGCCGTAGTCCGGCCAGGACCGCGTGTCGAAGTAGACGTCGCCGGAGTCGTCGGGCGCCGGGTAGGCGTGACCGCGCTCGATCAGGGCCTGGATGAGCGTGATCATCTCGGCGATGCTCGCGGTCGCGCGCGGCTCGTAGGTCGGCGGGAGGATGCCGAGGGCCGTGTACGCGGCGGTGAACTCGAGCTCGACGCGGTAGGCGAGGGCCCACCACTGCTCGACCGGCGCGCCCTCGGGCGCCCGACGCCGCGCATCCTCGGCGATGGCGAGGATCTTGTCGTCGATGTCGGTGACGTTGCGCACCAGGGTGACCTGGAAGCCGCGGTACGCCAGCCAGCGGCGCAGCTGGTCGTAGGCGAGCGCGGACCGCAGGTGCCCGATGTGGGGCGAGGACTGCACGGTGGGTCCGCAGACGTACATCCCGACCTCGTTCTCGCGGAGGGGGACGAAATCGGCGAGGGCCTGGGCCTTCGAGTCATGCAGTCGCAGAGTCACGCGGGCGAGTTTACCGGGCGGACCGCTGCCGGCCGGGTCGGCGGCGGCGTCCGGGGACTACCGGGCGATCGCGGGGGCGGGGAGGACGAGCGCGGTCGCGGTCGCGGCGACCCCCTCGCCCCGGCCGGTGAAGCCGAGCGCGTCGGAGGTGGTGGCGGCGACGCTGACCGGTGCGCCGAGCAGATCCGAGAGCAGCCTCTGCGCCTCCTCGCGCCGCGGCGAGAACGTCGGGCGGTTGCCGATGAGCTGCACCGAGACGTTGCCGATGGCGAAGCCCGCGGCCTCGACCAGTTCGCGGGTGGCGCGGAGGAAGACCTCGCCGTGGGCGTCCGCGAAGCGCGGGTCGGCCGTGCCGAAGCGGGAGCCGATGTCGCCGAGACCCGCCGCCGCCAGGAGCGCGTCGCAGATCGCGTGGGCGACCGGGTCGCCGTCGCTGTGCCCGGACAGTCCCCGCTCCCCCGGCCAGTGCAGCCCGGCGAGCCAGAGCGGCGACGCGTCGTCGAACGCGTGCACGTCCGTGCCGATGCCGACGCGCGGCACGACGACGGCGGGCGGCGGTGCGAGCACCTGCTCCGCGCGGGCCAGGTCCCAGGGGGTGGTGATCTTGAAGGCGAGCGGGTCGCCCGCGACGACGACCGAGGGACCGCCGCGCGAGGCGAGGAGCGCCGCGTCGTCGGTGAAGTCCTCCTGTGCCGAGGCGTAGGCCTCGTCGAGGAGCGCGCGAGGGAAGCCCTGCGGCGTCTGGACCGCGGCGAGCTCGGAGCGGTCCACCGTGCCGAGGATCCCGCCGTCGGCGCGGATGCGCTTGATGGTGTCGGTGACCGGCAGGCCGGGGATCACTCCGCCGCCCGTGGCCCGGACCGCCGCGATCACCCGCTCGAACTGGTCGACGGGCGTGAGCGCGCGGGCGGCGTCGTGGACGAGCACCGTCTCGACGGCCGGGTCGAGCGCACGCAGTCCCCGAGCGACCGACTCCTGGCGGCTGGCGCCTCCGGCGACGACGCTGACGGAGCCGTCCGGGGCTCCGGCGGCGTGCGCGAGCGCGGCCGTCTCCTCGAGGAGGGCGGCGGGCGCCACGACGACGATCTGCACGGGCTCCGCGAGCAGCAGCACCGTGCGCAGGCTGCGCTCGAGGATCGTCCTCCCCGCGCAGTCGACGTAGGCCTTGGGGCGCTCGCGGCCGAGCCTCGTGCCGCTGCCTGCGGCGACGACGACGACGGCCGCGGTCGGCGCGCCGGCGGGATCGCTCAGGATGCGAGGACCTCGTCGAGGAGCACGGAGGCGGCGTCCTCGTCGGTCTTCTCGGCCAGGGCGAGCTCGGAGACGAGGATCTGGCGGGCCTTGGCGAGCATGCTCTTCTCCCCCGCTGAGAGGCCGCGCTCGCGGTCGCGGCGGGTCAGGTCGCGGACGACCTCGGAGACCTTGACGACATCGCCGGACCCCAGCTTCTCGAGGTTGGCCTTGTAGCGGCGCGACCAGTTGGTCGGCTCCTCGACGACCTCGGCGCGCAGGACCTCGAACACGCGGTCGACGCCCTCGCGGCCGATGACGTCGCGGACGCCGACCAGGTCGACGTTGTCGGCGGGCACCTCGATGACGAGGTCTCCCTGTGCGACGCGGAGCTTCAGGTACGTCTTCTCCTGGCCCTTGATCGTCCGGGTCTTCACCTCGGCGATCGTGGCGGCTCCGTGATGGGGGTAGACGACCGTCTCTCCGACCTCGAACTGCATGCGACGTCCTTTCAGCGGCGGACAGATTACCATGCGCGCCGAGCGGGACGGGAGTCCGGACGGGCGGAGCCGCGGTGCTCGCTACGCTAGCCTGGTGTCGGCTCGTGCACAGTGAAGTCGCCCTGTCCGGGGCGAGCGGGGCCGACGATCTGGAGGTTCCTGTGAAGGCGCGTATCGCTGCATCCGTCGTTCTCGCGGTCGGCGTCGCCCTCGCTACCGCCGGCTGCAACCTCGTCGCCCCGCAGGCGACGCGCAAGATCTACGACCCGAGCGACGGGGTCGGCGCGACGATCGGCGATCTCGCCATCCGCAACGCGATGATCGTCTCGGACGACGGCGAGGCCGGCACCCTGATCGTGACGCTCGTGAACTCCACCGACGAGGCGCTGAGCGTCGAGGTGCAGTACGAAGGCTCCGCGGGCCGCACCAGCGACACCGTCGACGCCGTCCCCGGCCGCACCGAGGTGCGCCCCGACAGCACCGAGGCCGTCCAGATGGACGACATCGGCACCATCCCGGGCGGCCTGCTCCCCGTCTACTTCCAGTACGGCTCCGAGCAGGGCAAGGAGCTCCTCGTCCCCGTCCTCACGAACGCCCTCGAGGCGTACTCGACGCTGACCCCCGCGCCCTCCGCGACGCCGACCGTCACCCCGACGGCCGACCCCGCTCGGACCGCGCTCCCCACTCCCACCGCCGAGCCCGGCGTCGACGCTCCCACCGCGGAGTAGCCCCCTCCGTCCTCGAGGGCCGTCCACCCCGGTGGGCGGCCCTTCGTCGTCCCCGCCGGTCTCGATCCGCCTGCTCCTCGCCCCCGCTGCAGCCGCCGTCGTCCGAATCCGCAGGTCTCGATCCGCCGGCTCCGCCGTCTCTTCGCCCCCCTGCCCCGAACGACTCCCCAC
>NZ_PSWL01000031.1:0-43683 GCF_002932755.1 Rathayibacter sp. AY1B6 | reverse complement strand
CGTGAGGTGCGGGGCTTCGTCGTTCCCGGAGCCGACCGTTCCCGGGCCCGTCCGGTCCCGACCGGACTCCTGACGGCGCCTCCGACGGCACGCCGACCACCCCCGCAGAACTCCCCCCGCCCCCGGCCCCCGCGCGCCGCCTCAGTGCCGGTGCAGGTGCGCGGTCGCCGTCTCGCGCAGCGACGCGATCGCGGCCTCCGGGTCGTCCGCACCGAAGACCGCGGAGCCCGCGACGAAGGTGTCGGCTCCCGCCTCCGCTGCGATCTCGATCGTCCCGGGTGCGATCCCGCCGTCGACCTGGAGCCAGACGTCGAGCCCGGTGCGGTCCACCACGTTCCGGAGCGTGCGCAGCTTGGGCATCGTCTCCTCCATGAAGGACTGTCCCCCGAAGCCGGGCTCGACCGTCATCACGAGGACCTGGTCGAACTCGGGCAGGAGGTCGAGGTACTCGTCCACCATCGTGCCCGGCTTGAGCGCGATCCCCGCCCGCGACCCGATCTCGCGCAGGCGCCTCGCGAGGGCCACGGCGTCGCGCGCGGCCTCGGCGTGGAAGGTCACGGAGTAGGCGCCGGTCTCGGCGTAGTCGGGGGCCCAGCGGTCGGGGTCCTCGATCATCAGGTGCAGATCGAGCGGTCGGGGCGAGACCTCCTGGAGGCGCTGGACCATGGTCAGCCCGAAGGTGAGGTTCGGCACGAAGTGGTTGTCCATCACGTCGACGTGCACGAGGTCGGCTCCGGCGATGCGCTGCAGCTCGGCCTCGAAGTTCACGAAGTCGGCGGAGAGGATGCTGGGGTTGATCCGTGCGGGCATGCCTCCAGCCTAGATCGGAGCGTCCTCCGCGACCGCCCGGCCGCGCGCGCTCCCGCTCCGGACGTCAGGCGTCCGGCGACGCCGACTCGAGGGGCCGGCGGCGGAGGAGCTGCACGAACATGGCGTCGGTGCCGTGCCGATGCGGCCAGAGCTGCACGTGGAGGGGCCCGTCCGGCAGCGGGAGCGGGTCCGCCGTCACCCCGCGCAGCACGGCCGGCGTGTCGACGAGCTCGAGCTCGTGCCGCTCCTGCGCCAGGGCGAGCACTCGCCGGGTCTCGCCGAGGTGCGGCGAGCAGGTCACGTAGGCCAGCAGCCCGTCGGGAGCGAGAGCCCGCACCGCGGAGTCCAGCAGCTCGCCCTGGAGGGCGGCCAGCGGCTCCACGTCGGCCGCGGACTTGCGCCAGCGCGCCTCGGGCCGCCGCCGCAGCGCGCCGAGACCGGTGCAGGGCGCGTCGAGGAGGATGCGGTCGAACGATCCCGGCTGCTCGTCGCCCAGGTCGCGCCCGTCGCCGGTGCGCACCTCGACCGACGGATCGACGGCGGCCAGCGCCTGCCGCACCAGGCCCGCGCGGCCCGGGACCACCTCGTTCGCGAGCAGAGACGCCCCTCCCGTGCGCGCCTCCGCCGCGAGCAGCGCCGCCTTGCCGCCGGGTCCCGCGCACAGGTCGAGCCAGCGCTCGCCCGGGCGGACCGGCCGTGCCCGGGAGAGTGCTAGAGCGGCGAGCTGGGAGCCCTCGTCCTGCACTCGCACGCGGCCCTCGTGCACCGCGGGGAACGCCTCCGGGTCGCCGCCGGTGCTGGTCATGCCGACCGGCGAGAACCGGTCGGGCTCGGCGTCGGCGATCTCGCCGGGAGACGCCAGGCCCGGCAGAGCGACCAGGTTCACGCGCGGAGCCGCGTTGTCGGCGTCGAGCAGCGCGTCGAGCTCATCGGCCGCCCCCTCCGCCGCCAGCGCCCGTCGCAGGGCGCGCACGATCCACACGGGGTGCGAGCTCAGCGCGGCGATCCGGTCGTCCCCGGAGACCGCGGCGGCGGAGACCCGCTCCCGCCAGTCGACGGCGCTGGAGCGGGAGACCGTGCGCAGCACGGCGTTGGCGAAGGCGACCGCTCCCCGCGAGGAGCCGGCCGCGACGAGCGCGACGCTCTCGTTCACCGCGGCGTGCGGGGCCACGCGGGTCGCGAGGAGCTGGTGCACGCCCAGGCGCAGCGCGTCGAGGACCGGCGCGTCGATGCTCTCGACGGACCGGCCGGCCGCGAGGGCGATCACGCGGTCGTAGTAGCCGGACATCCGCAGGGTGCCGTAGCAGAGCTCGGTGGCCAGTCCCGCGTCGGCGGGCGAGAGGCCGGCGGCGCTGATCCGCGCCGGCAGGACCAGGTTCGCATAGGCGTCCGACCCGCTCACCGCGAGCAGGACGTCGTAGGCGACCCGGCGGGCGGGAGCGGCCTCGCGCCGGGCGCTCACGCGAGCACCGTGCTCTCGCGCAGACCGCGGGCCCAGGCCGCGCCGGCCATCGGGTTCTTGCCGGCGGGCTGGACGCTGACGAGCTCGACCGCTCCGTCCGCGGTGCCGACGAGGGCGCGCCCCGAGTCGAGGCGGACGACGCCCGGAGCGAGGTCGCCCTCCGCCGCGCGGACCGCGAGCACCTTGAGGCGGGCGTCGCCCACCGCGGTCGAGGCTCCGGGCTCGGGAGTCGTTCCGCGCACGAGCGCGAGGACCCGCGCGGTGGGGAGCGTCCAGTCGATCCGGCCGTCGGCCGCGTCGAGCTTGGGAGCGGGGGTCGGCTCTCCGGCCTGCGGAGTCGCGACGGCCGTGCCCTCCTCCAGCGCGTCGACCACGCCGAGGGTGAGGCCGGCGCCGCTCCCGGCC
The DNA here is from genome assembly GCF_002932755.1 of Rathayibacter sp. AY1B6. Classification (NCBI taxonomy): domain Bacteria; kingdom Bacillati; phylum Actinomycetota; class Actinomycetes; order Micrococcales; family Microbacteriaceae; genus Rathayibacter; species Rathayibacter sp. AY1B6. The sequence goes on along the minus strand of NZ_PSWL01000031.1, from coordinate 41,006 downwards.
AGCTCCGCCAGCAGCTCGCCCGCGGTGCGCTCCCCCGCGTCGACGGCGAGCTCGGCGTAGACGTCGCCCGCGTCGAGCTCGGCGACCAGCTGGAAGACGCTCGCACCGATCCGCGTGTCGCCGGCCATCAGGGCCCGCTGGACGGGGGCCGCCCCGCGCCAGCGCGGCAGCAGGGAGAAGTGCAGGTTGATCCAGCCCAGGCGCGGCACCGCCAGCAGGCGCTGCCGGACGAGGCCGCCGTAGGCCACGATCACGCCTAGATCGGGGGCGAGCCCCGCGATCCGGTCCGTCACGTCCTCGTCGAGGCGGTTCGCCCGGATCACCGGGATCCCCAGCTCCTCGGCCGCGACGGCGACCGGCGAGGGGGTGAGCACGCGCTTGCGGCCCACCGGGGCGTCCTCCCGGGTGACCACGGCGGCGACCTCGTGCGCGGAGGCGGCGAGGTCGCGGAGGGTCGGGACGGCGGCGGCGGGCGTGCCGGCGAAGACGAGGCGCACGGGGGTCTCCTGGGGAGTCAGAGGATGTCGGGGTCGTCGAGACGGACCCGGAGCCGGGGGGCCGGCCGGAAGCGGCCGGGCGTGGTCGGCGGGCGACGGCGGCGCGTGGCGTTGCGGATCACGGCGGAGCGGAGGCGGGCGGCCACCTCCGCACCGCGAGCGTAGTCGAACCGCACGATCGCCCGGACGGAGCCGTCCTCGAGCCCGACCGGACCGAGCACCTCGTGCCGGTCGTCCTCGTCGAGCGCATCGAGCGCCTCCTCCACCGCGTGCGCGTCACCGCTCACCGTCGCCAGGCGCACCGCGGGCGGGAACCGCAGAGCGCGCCGCTCCTGCAGCTCGGCCCGGAGGTACTCGGCCTGCCGCCAGGTCGCCAGGGCGGTCGCGAGCCGGCCGCCGACCCCGACCAGGAGCACCGGGGCGCCCGGGCGGGCCAGCGCCGCGGCGTTCGACCAGGTGCGGAGCGCGTCGTCGGCGACCCGCAGGCTCTCGCGAGCCAGCATGCGCTCGCCGTCCAGCAGCAGGACGGCGTGGTAACCGCCGTCGGCCCGCGGCTCCGCTCCGCGCGTGGCCACGACGAGCGCGGGCTCGTCGGGGAGGGTGAGCACAGGGCGCTGCCCGTCGGCGACGATCACTGTGGCTCCCGGGAAGGCGCGCCCGAGCTCCTCCGCGGTGCGGCCGGCGCCGAGGGAGACGAGGCGCAGAGCCGTCGCCTCGCAGACGGAGCAGGTCCAGTCGGCCGCGATCAGGCCGCACCAGCCGCAGCTCGGCCGCCCGCCCTCGGAGTGCACGCCGAGCGGACCCTGGCAGCGGTTGCAGCGCGCGACGGTCCGGCAGCGGGCGCAGGCGACCACGGGCGCGTAGCCGGGGCGCGCGACCTGCACCAGCACCGGGCCGGAGTCGAGGGCCTTCCGCGCCTCCCGCCAGGCGGAGGAGGGGATGCGCGCGGCCGCGTCGTGCTCGTCGGCCGCCCACTGCTGCGCCGTCGGCACGACGTGCGGGCGGCGGCTCGGCCGCGGCTCCACCTCGGTCGCGAAGCCGATCTCGACGAGCCGCTCGACCTCGACCGTGCGCGTGTTGCCGAGCAGGACGAGGCCGGCGCCGCTCTGCTCCTGCCGCACCAGGGCGACGTCGCGGGCGTGCGCGTAGGGTGCGAGCGGCTCGGCGAAGAGTGGATCCCCGTCGTCCCAGAGCGCGATCAGGCCGAGGGCGGAGGAGGGCGCGTAGAGGACGGAGCGGTTGCCGACGACGACCCGCGGCCCGGGATCGAGGCAGCGGACGAAGGCGGAGTACCGCTCGGCGCCCTTCTGCCGCGCATCGAGGCGCACCACCGCCTCCGCGGGGACGAGGGCGGCGAGTGCGAGCTCCAGCTGCTCCTGGTCGCGGTAGTCGGGGACGGCCAGGATCGCGTCGCGGCCCGCGGCGAGCGTCTCCCGGGCGAGCTCGGCGAGCGTGACGGCCCAGCCGCCGACCCAGGCGCCCGAGGCGAGCCTCACGGGAGCCGGCACGGCCCCGACCGCCAGGCGGGCCCCCTCGGCCAGCCCGGCGAAGGAGGCGTCGGGGTAGCCCGTCACGCCGCCCGCCTCGACCGCGGGCGCCGCAGGAGCGGGACCCGCGGCGAGGCGCGCCTTCTCCACGCGGACGTGGCGGCGCGGCACGGCCAGGCGCAGCACGTCGCTCGCGCCGCCGGAGGCGCGGTCGGCCACTCGGCGGGCCAGGGCCCAGACCTCCGGAGTCAGCACGACGAGCGGCGAGACCAGCTCCTCGATGCCGCTGAGCGCTCCGGCGTGCTCGGTCCCCTCCCCCGTCTCGACGACGAACGCGTCGGCGATCCGGCCCCCGGTGCGCAACGGCACGCGCACGCGCACGCCGGGGACCACCCCGCCGCGCAGCGCCTCCGGCACCGCGTAGTCCAGGAGCCGGTCGAGCTGCGGGAGGGGCGAGTCCAGGAGCACGCGCGCGACGGCTCCGCTCGTCGCCATCGCCGCCGCGTCCGCTACGAGAGGCCCGCGGCGGAGCGCAGGTCGTCGACCCGGTCGAGACGCTCCCAGGTGAAGTCGGGGAGCTCACGGCCGAAGTGGCCGTAGGCCGCGGTCTGCGCGTAGATCGGGCGGAGCAGGTCGAGCGCGTGGATGATCGCGGCCGGGCGCAGGTCGAAGACCGAGCGGATCGCCTCGGTGATCGTCTCGTCGGAGACGGTGCCGGTGCCGAAGGTCTCGACGTAGAGGCCGACCGGGGCCGCCTTGCCGATGGCGTAGGCGACCTGCACCTCCAGCCGCGAGGCGAGCCCTGCGGCGACCGCGTTCTTGGCGACCCACCGCATGGCGTAGGCGGCCGAGCGGTCCACCTTCGACGGGTCCTTGCCCGAGAACGCGCCGCCGCCGTGGCGGGACGCTCCGCCGTAGGTGTCGACGATGATCTTGCGGCCGGTGAGGCCGGCGTCGCCCTGCGGGCCGCCGATCTCGAAGCGGCCGGTCGGGTTGATCAGGAGGCGCACGGCGGAGGAGTCGAGGTCGACCGTCTCGAGCACGGGGCGGATGACGTGCGCCGCGATGTCCGCGTGGATGGTCTCGGTGCTGACGTGCTCGGCGTGCTGGGTGGACAGCACGACGGTGTCGATGGTGGACGGCGTGGTGCCGTCGTAGCCGATGGTGACCTGGGTCTTGCCGTCCGGCCGGAGGTAGTCGAGCTCGCCCGACTTGCGGACGGCGGCCAGGCGCTCGGCGAGGCGGTGCGAGAGCCAGCTCGGCAGCGGCATGTACTCGGGGGTCTCGTCGGTCGCGAAGCCGAACATCAGGCCCTGGTCGCCCGCGCCCTGGCGGTCGAAGGCGTCCTCGCCCGCCTCGGAGGAGCGGACCTCGAGCGCCGTGTCGACGCCCGCCGCGATCTCGGGCGACTGCTGGCCGATCGAGACCGAGACGCCGCAGGAGCGGCCGTCGAAGCCCTTCTCCGAGGAGTCGTAGCCGATCTCGACGATCGTATCGCGGACGATCTTGGGGATCTCGACGTAGCCGCTCGTGGAGACCTCGCCCGCGACGTGCACGAGCCCCGTCGTGACCAGCGTCTCGACGGCGACCCGGCTGTGCGGGTCCTCGCGGAGCAGGGCGTCGAGGATGCGGTCCGAGATCTGATCGCAGATCTTGTCCGGGTGGCCCTCGGTGACGGACTCGGAGGTGAACAGGCGGAGGGGACCGGAGGTCATGCTTCTCTTCTCGTCCCGGCTCGTGCGCACCGGGGTCGTTCGTACCGGGAGTGGCCTGGCGGGCGCGATGCCGGGCGGCAGGCGATCGGCGCCTGGGCGGGCGGACCGGCGGGGCTAGCGCACGACCGCGTCGAGGACGCGATCGGCCACCTCCGCCTTGCTGCCCGAGGCCTCGCCAACTATAACGCCGGCCCGATCGAGGACCACGACGGCGTTGCTGTCGCTCTGGAAACCCTCGGCCCAGCCCACCCTGTTGAGGACCAGCAGGTCGCAGCCCTTGCGGACGATCTTGGCGCGGCCGAGGGCGAGCATCGCGTCCCGGTCCGGCTCGGTCTCCGCGGCGAAGCCGACGACGATCTGCCCCTCCCGCCGGGAGGCGGAGATCTCGGCGAGGACGTCCGGGTTCTTGACGAGCTCGAGGACGAGCCGGTCGCCCTGCTGCTCCTTCTTGATCTTCGCCTCGGCGACCGCGGCGGGCCGGTAGTCGGCGACGGCCGCGGCCATGATCACGACGTCCGCGCCGGGGGCCGCGGCGAGGGCGGCCTCGCGCAGCTCGAGCGCAGTGCCCACCGGGAGGACCGTGACGCCCTCCGGCGCCGGCACGTCGAGGTTCGCGGCGAGGAGGGTGACCTCCGCGCCCCGGGCCGCAGCGGCCAGCGCGAGCGCGACGCCCTGCCTGCCGCTGGAGCGGTTGCCGACGAAGCGCACCGGGTCGAGGGGCTCGCGGGTGCCGCCGGCGGTCACGAGGACGCGCACGCCCGCGAGGTCGCGGCGGGCGGAGGCGGAGCGGGCGTGGACGGCGAGGGCCTCCGCGACGATCGTCTCGGGCTCCTCCATGCGGCCCGGGCCCGAGTCTGCGCCGGTGAGGCGCCCGACCGCGGGGCCGACGACGTGCACGCCGCGGGAGCGGAGCACCGCCATGTTCGCGACGGTGGCGGCGTTCGCCCACATCTCGGTGTGCATCGCGGGGGCGACCACGAGCGGGGCCGTGCTCGCCAGCACCGTGTTGCCGAGCAGGTCGTCGGCGAGACCGGCGGCGAGCTTCGCGAGCGTGTGCGCCGTGGCGGGCGCGATCACGATGAGGTCGGCGGCCTGGCCGATGGCCACGTGCCGGACCTCGGCGACGCCCTCGTAGAGCTCGGTGTGGACCGGGTTCCGCGAGATGGCCTCGAGGGTGGGCTTCCCGACGAAGCGCAGCGCGGCCTCGGTCGCGACGACGTGCACGTCGTGCTCCGCGAGGACCAGCGCGCGGACGACTCCGACGGCCTTGTACGCGGCGATGCCGCCGGTGATGCCGACGACGACGTTGAGCCGTCGGCCGGCCTCGAGAGAGGAGCCCACCCGGAGGGGACTACTCGGCGAGGGGCTTGGCGACGAGCTTGTCCTCGTTGATCTCGTGCAGTGCGACCGAGAGGGGCTTGTCGTCGATGGTGGAGTCGACCAGCGGGCCGACGTTGTCGAACAGGCTGCCCTCGTGGAGGTCGGCGTAGTAGTCGTTGATCTGGCGGGCGCGCTTGGAGGCGAAGATCACCAGCGCGTACTTCGAGTCGACCTTCGAGAGGAGCTCGTCGATGGGCGGGTCGATGATGCCGAGGTTGTTGGCCATGGGTGTCTCCTTGCAGGCGCATCAGCGCCGATCTGCGGCTCCGGAGCAACACGGCGCGCGGGCTCCGAGGGGCGTGAGCCCGGTGGGACCCGGGGCGTCGGCCCGGAGGTGGTCGGTGGCCCGGTGTCAGCGGCCCGGGTCAGCGGGCGCGCCGTCGGCACGAGGCGACATCAATTCTACGACCTCGCGGGCCGCTTCGGGCACGGTGCTGTTGACGACGGCGAAATCGAACTCGTCCTGCGCGGCCAGCTCCACCCTCGCGGTGGCCAGGCGGCGCTCCTGCTCCTCCGCGCTCTCGGTGCCGCGGCCGACCAGCCGACGGACCAGCTCGTCCCAGCTCGGCGGCAGGAGGAAGACCAGGCGGGCGTCCGGCATCCGCTCGCGCACCTGGCGCGCGCCCTGGATGTCGATCTCGAGCATCACCTGGCGGCCCTGCTCCAGCGCGGCGTCGATGGGACCGCGGGGCGTGCCGTAGCGGTGCGCGTTGTGGACGACGGCGTACTCGAGGAACTCCCCCGCCGCGACCATCCGGTCGAACTCGGCGTCGTCGACGAAGTAGTAGCTGACGCCGTCCACCTCGCCCGGACGCGGGGCCCGGGTGGTGGCCGAGACCGAGAGCAGGACGTCCGGGTAGTTCTCGCGGATGTAGGTGGACACGGTGCCCTTGCCGACCGCGGTCGGACCGGCGAGGACGAGCAGGCGGTTGCGGCCGGGGCGGCGCTGCCGCGACTCCCGCTCCTCCAGGAACGACGCCAGGCCCTCGACCTGGCGCCGGCCGAGCCCGCCGAGGCGCTTCGACTCGGCGATCCGCAGCTGGTCCATCACCCGGGGGGTCTTCACCACGCCGAGCGCGGGCACGGCGCGGAGCAGCTCGCTGACGCGCATCCGCCCCTCGACTCCGAGCGGCTCGGCCTGGGCCGCCGCGAGCACGGCGGTCGCGGGGCGGCGTCCGGCGGCGACGGCCTTCTTCACGGCGGCGCGGGCACGGCGCGCCGCGATCGCGGCCTCGGAGGCGGCTCGCCGGTCGACCTCGGGCGGCGAGGGACGGCGCACGGCCTCCGGGCGCGACGAGGCGCCGGGATCGGGGCTGACGGTTTCAGCGGACAAGGGTCTCCTGGATGTCGGTCGCGCGGCGGGTGATCTCGGCCGCGATCCCCGAGGGGCCGGCGCCGAGCACGCTGCGCGACTCGCTGACGATGGTGGCGGCGCTCAGCGCGCCGAACAGCCGCTGCGCGTCCGCGACGGCCGCGCCCTGGTGGCCGAAGCCGGGCGCGAGCACCGGGAGTGCGGGGTGCAGCGGCTCGTCGATGCCGATGCCGAAGTCGCCCAGGGCGACCGTGGCGCCGAGCACCACGCCGACCGATCCGATCGACGCGCGAGCGTGAGCGTCGTTCCAGGATGCCACGTCCGCCACGACCGCGCGTGCCACGGTGGAACCCGCACGGCCGCCGTCCTGCACGAGGGCGCGCTGCACGGGGCGGGCCTCGGGGTTGGAGGTGGCCGCGAGGACGAACACGCCCTTGCCCGCCTCCTCGGCGAGGCTCAGCATCCCCTCGAGGGAGCCGAGCCCCTGGTAGGCCGCTGCGGTCATGGCGTCCGCCTCGAGCGGCGAGCCCGGCCGGAGCCACGCCTCGGCGTACGCGGTGACGCTGGTGCCGATGTCGCCGCGCTTGACGTCGGCGATCACCAGCAGTCCGGCCTCGCGGGCGTCGGCGAGCACGCGCTCGAGCGCGGCGTAGCCCGCCGAGCCGTGCCGCTCGAAGAACGCGATCTGCGGCTTCACGACGCCCACGCGGCCGGCCGCCGCCTCGACGACCGTGCGGCCGAAGCTCTCGAGCCCGGCCGCGTCGTCGGCGAGGCCCCACGCGTCGAGCAGGTACGCGTGCGGGTCTATCCCGACGCAGAGCCGGCCGTGCGCGGCGAACGCCGCCTCGAGGCGCGAGCCGAAGGAGGCGGTGCCCGCCGCGCCGCCGCTCACGCGGTGCGCTCCGCGCGGCGCAGGGCGTAGTCCTGCAGGCTCGTCACCTCGAACGGCTCGTTCGCCGCGTCGAGCGAGGCGACCGCGGCGGCGAGCTGAGCGATCGTGGTGAACAGCGGCTTGTCCGCGGCGACCGCGGCGGCGCGGATCTCGTAGCCGTCGGCGCGGGTCGCTCCTCCGCTGGGCGTGTTGATCACCACGTCGACCTCGTCGCGGGCGATCAGCTCGACGATCGAGGGCGCGTCGCCCTCGGCGGCCTCGCTGTACTTGCGGACCACGCGGGCCTGGATGCCGTTGCGGTTCAGCACCTCGGCCGTGCCCTCGGTCGCGAGGATGTCGAAGCCGAGCTGGCGCAGGCGCAGCGCGGGCAGGACGATCGAGCGCTTGTCGCGGTCGGCGACCGAGATGAAGACGGTCCCACCGGTCGGCATGCCGCCGTACGCCGCGTCCTGGCTCTTCGCGAAGGCGCGCGGGAAGTCGCGGTCGATCCCCATGACCTCGCCGGTGGAGCGCATCTCGGGCCCGAGCAGCGAGTCGACGATCTGGCCCTCCTTGGTGCGGAAGCGCTTGAACGGCAGGACCGCCTCCTTCACCGCGATGGGAGAGTCCATCGGGACGTCGGAGCCGTCGCGCTCGGGGAGCAGGCCCTCGGCCTTGAGTGCGGCGATGGTCTCGCCGACCATCAGGCGCGAGGCGGCCTTCGCGAGCGGGATCCCCAGCGCCTTCGACACGAACGGCACGGTGCGCGAGGCCCGGGGGTTCGCCTCGAGCACGTAGAGCACGCCCTGGCCGATCGCGAACTGCACGTTGAGCAGTCCCCGGACGCCGACGCCCTGCGCGATCGCGAGGGTCGCCTCCCGCACCTGGTCGATCTGGCGGCGACCCAGCGTCACCGGCGGGAGCGTGCAGGCCGAGTCGCCGGAGTGGATGCCGGCCTCCTCGATGTGCTCCATCACGCCGCCGATGTAGAGCTGCTCACCGTCGAAGAGCGCGTCGACGTCGATCTCGATCGCGTCGTCGAGGAAGCGGTCCACCAGCAGCGGGTGCGCCTCGTCGATGATCCCCTCGCCGGCCATCCGCTCGAAGTAGTCCTCGAGCTGGGGAGTGCCGTAGACGATCTCCATCCCGCGCCCGCCGAGGACGAACGACGGACGGACGAGGACCGGGTAGCCGATCTCCACCGCGACCTCGCGGGCGCCGTCGAGGTCGGTGGCCGTGCCGTTGCGCGGAGCGAGCAGCCCCGCCTCGTCGAGGATGCGCGAGAAGGCGCCGCGCTCCTCCGCGAGGTCGATGTTCGCGGGGGTCGTGCCGAGGATGGGCACGCCGGCCGCCTCCAGGCCCGCGGCGAGCCCGAGCGCGGTCTGGCCGCCCAGCTGCACGACGACGCCCACGAGCTCGCCGGACTGCGACTCGGCGTGGATGACCTCGAGCACGTCCTCGAGCGTCAGCGGCTCGAAGTAGAGGCGGTCCGAGGTGTCGTAGTCGGTCGAGACCGTCTCGGGGTTGCAGTTGATCATGATCGTCTCGAAGCCCGCGTCCGAGAGCGCGAACGAGGCGTGCACACAGGAGTAGTCGAACTCGACGCCCTGGCCGATGCGGTTGGGGCCGGAGCCGAGGATGACGACCTTGCGGCGGTCCGCGGCGACGACCTCCGTCTCCTCGTCGTACGAGGAGTAGTGGTACGGAGTGAGCGCGGGGAACTCCCCCGCGCAGGTGTCGACGGTCTTGTAGACCGGGCGCACGTCGAGCGCGTGGCGGGTGCGGCGGACCTCCGCCTCGTCGAGCCCGCGGAGCTCGGCGATCTGAGCGTCCGAGAAGCCGTGGTCCTTCGCCAGGCGGAGGAGCCCGGCGTCGAGACCGTCGTGCTCGCGCACCAGGTCGGCGATCTCGTTGATCAGCACGATCTGGTCGAGGAACCAGGGGTCGATCTTCGTGGACTCGAACGCCTGCTCGACGGTCGCGCCCAGCCGCAGCGCCTGCTGCACCGTCACGATGCGGCCGTCGGTCGGGGTCTTCGCGATCTCGAGGAGCTCCTCCACCGACCGCTCCTGCGCACCCCAGTGGAACGACGACCCGCGCTTCTCGAGCGACCGCAGCGCCTTCTGCAGCGCCTGCGCGTAGTTGCGGCCGATGGCCATCGCCTCGCCCACCGACTTCATGGTGGTGGTCAGCGTCTTGTCGGCGGCGGGGAACTTCTCGAACGCGAACCGCGGGACCTTCACGACGACGTAGTCCAGCGTCGGCTCGAAGCTCGCCGGGGTCACCTTGGTGATGTCGTTCGGGATCTCGTCGAGGCGGTAGCCGATGGCGAGCTTCGCGGCGATCTTGGCGATCGGGAAGCCGGTCGCCTTGGAGGCGAGGGCGGAGGAGCGGGAGACGCGCGGGTTCATCTCGATCACGATGATCCGGCCGTCCGCCGGGTCGATCGCGAACTGGATGTTGCAGCCGCCGGTGTCCACGCCCACGTCGCGGATGATCCGGATGCCGATGTCGCGCAGCTTCTGGTACTCGCGGTCGGTGAGGGTCAGCGCCGGTGCGACGGTGATCGAGTCGCCCGTGTGCACGCCGACGGGGTCGACGTTCTCGATCGAGCAGACGACGACCGTGTTGTCGGCCGTGTCGCGCATCAGCTCGAGCTCGTACTCCTTCCAGCCGAGGATCGACTCCTCCAGGAGCACCTCGGTGGTGGGGCTCTGGTGCAGGCCGTCGCCGACCATCCGCACCAGCTCCTCGCGGGTGTAGGCGAAGCCGGAGCCGAGGCCGCCCATGGTGAAGGACGGGCGGATGACGAGGGGGTAGCCCAGGTCCTCGGCGTACTCGATCGCCTCGTCGACGGTGTGCGCGATGTAGGACTTCGCGACGTCGGCGCCCGCGTCCAGCACCAGCTGCTTGAAGATCTGGCGGTCCTCGCCGCGGTTGATCGCCTCGAAGCTCGCGCCGATGAGCTCGACGCCGTACTTCTCGAGGATCCCGAGGTCGTGCAGCTGGATGGCCGCGTTGAGGGCCGTCTGCCCGCCGAGGGTCGGCAGGATCGCGTCCGGCTTCTCCTTGGCGATGATCGCCTCGATCGCCTTGGGCGTGATCGGCTCGACGTAGGTGGCGTCGGCGAAGTCGGGGTCGGTCATGATCGTCGCCGGGTTGGAGTTGACGAGGATGACGCGCACCCCCTCGGCGCGGAGCACTCGGCAGGCCTGGGTGCCGGAGTAGTCGAACTCGACGGCCTGTCCGATGACGATCGGGCCGGAGCCGATGACCAGGACGCTCTGGATGTCTTCCCTGCGCGGCATTACTTCTGCTCTCCGATGCTGCTGGTCGTGGGGATGTCGGTGGGCTCCGAGGCCGGGCGCCCGGCCGTGCGCTGCACGACCATCTCGCGGAAGCGGTCGAAGAGGTGGTTGGAGTCGTGCGGGCCGGCCGCCGCCTCCGGGTGGTACTGCACCGAGAAAGCGGGGATGTCGATACAGCGCAGGCCCTCCACGACCGAGTCGTTGAGGGAGTAGTGGCTGACCTCGACGCGCCCGAAGCCCTCGGGCGAGTCCAGCTCGCCCTCGATCGGAGCGTCCACGGCGAACCCGTGGTTCTGCGAGGTGATCTCCACGCGGCCGGTGAGCTTGTCGAGCACCGGCTGGTTGATCCCGCGGTGCCCGAACGGGAGCTTGTAGGTGCCGAAGCCGAGCGCGCGCCCCAGCAGCTGGTTGCCGAAGCAGATGCCGAAGAACGGCAGGTCGGCGCGCAGGGTGGTGCGCAGAAGCTCGACGTGGCGGTCCGAGGCCTCGGGGTCGCCGGGGCCGTTGGAGAAGAAGAGCGCGGACGGGTCGAGCGCGAGCACCTGCTCGGCGGTCACCGACTCGGGCAGCACGTGCACGTCGAAGCCGCGCTCCGCGAGGTAGGTGACCGTCGAGGTCTTCACGCCCAGGTCGATCACCGCGACCGAGCCGACGCGCTCGCCGCGGGCGGGGACCGTGTACTGCTCATCGGTCGAGACCGAGGAGGAGAGGTTGAGCCCCTGCATCTGCCGGCCGCCGAGGACCAGCGCGAGCTGCTCCTCCTCGGGGAGGGCGAGGTCCTCGCCGGAGAACACGCCGGCGCGCATCGAGCCGGCCGAGCGGATGTGGCGGGTGATCGCGCGGGTGTCGACGCCGGAGATCCCGACGATGCCGTCGGACTCCAGGTCGTCGCCGAGGGAGCGCTGCGCGCGGAAGTTGGAGACGACGCGGGAGGGGTCGCGGACGACGTAGCCGGCGACCCAGATGCGGCGCGACTCCATGTCCTCGTCGTTGGTCCCGGTGTTGCCGATGTGGGGCGCGGTCTGCACGACGATCTGGCCGGCGAGGCGCTGCAGCTCGGCGACCAGGTGCGCCCGGAGGGCGGGCTCGGCCACACGGAGGTAGCTGTCGACGGTCTCGTCGCCGCGGGGCGACCAGGAGATCACGAGCAGGCCGCCCTCCTCGACGACGCGGTCGATCACGTAGCTGCCCTGGCCCGCTCCGCGCAGGAGGGCGGCCGGGATCACCGTCTCGCGCTCGCCGACGGGGGCGATCACGACGCCGCGCTCGTGAAGGCGCAGCACCGCGTTGCCGCGGAAGCCGAGCCCGGGCAGCACGACGCGCTCGAGCGGCTGCTCGAAGCGGGTCGTGGCCACGTACGGCAGGTCGACGCGCTCGACCTCGGCACCCAGCGAGGACGCGGGCACGGGCTCCGGCGCGAGGGCGGCCGAGCGGCGGCGCCGCTTGCGCCAGGAGAGCAGCATGCCGACGAAGACGAGGACGACGACCGCGGCGATGACGATCGTGATCGCGGCCCTATCCACGGGAGGCCTTCGCGGACGCGGCGACGACCGCCGCGTCGACGAGCTCGCCGTCCAGCACGGTCGGGAAGCCCCGGTGGAGAGTGGCGACGACGCGGCCCGGCAGCTCGCGACCGAGGTACGGGGAGTTGCCGCTGCGACCGCGCAGGTCCCCGGCCGAGAAGCGGCGGCGCGCCTCCGGGTCGTAGAGCACGACGTTCGCGGCGGCCCCGACGGCGAGGCCCTGGTCGTAGCCGTCGAGCCGACCGATGCGGGCGGGCGCGGAGGAGAGCACGCGCGCGACGTCGGACCAGCTCATCCGGCCGTCCTCGACGACAGCGGCGTGCACCACGCTCAGCGCGCTCTCGAGGCCGACCATGCCGAACGCCGCGGCGTCCCACTCGCAGTCCTTCGCCTCCACCGGGTGCGGCGCGTGGTCGGTGGCGACGATGTCGATGGTGCCGTCGGCGAGGGCCTCGCGGAGGGCGAGCACGTCCTCGTCGCGGCGCAGCGGCGGGTTCACCTTGAAGCGGGCGTCGTAGCTCGGCCCGTCCTGGCCGGCGACGGCCTGCTCGGTGAGGAGCAGGTGGTGGGGGGTGACCTCGGCGGTCACGTCGATCCCCCGGGCCTTCGCCCAGCGGATGACGTCGACCGAGCCCGCCGTCGAGACGTGGCAGACGTGCAGTCGGGAGCCCACGTGCTCGGCGAGGAGCACGTCGCGCGCGATGATCGCCTCCTCGGCCACGGCGGGCCAGCCCTGCAGCCCGAGGGCGCTGGAGACGGCGCCCTCGTTCATCTGCGCGCCGACGGTGAGCCGCGGCTCCTGCGCGTGCTGGGCGACGACTCCGTCGAACGCTTTGACGTACTCGAGCGCGCGCCGCATCAGCAGCGCGTCCGAGACGCACTTCCCGTCGTCCGAGAAGACCCGCACGGCAGCACGGCTGCGGGCCATCGCGCCGAGCTCGGCGAGCGACTCCCCCGCCAGCCCCACGGTCACCGCACCGATCGGGCGGACCGTCGCGTAGCCGGCGTCCTCGCCCAGGCTCTGGACCTGCTCGACCACGCCCGCGGTGTCCTGCACCGGCGAGGTGTTCGCCATCGCGAAGACGGCGGTGAAGCCGCCCGCGGCCGCAGCGCGCGTGCCGGTGAGGATCGTCTCGCTCTGCTCGAACCCCGGCTCGCGGAGGTGGGTGTGCAGGTCGACCAGGCCGGGCAGCGCCAGCAGGCCGTCGGCGTCGATCACGCGGGCCCCGCTCGAGTCGAGGTCGGCGCCGATCTCGACGATCACGCCCCCGTCGATCAGCAGGTCGGCGGTCGACTCGTCGGCGAGGGTCGCTCCCGAGATCAGGATCCGCTCCGTCGCCGTGCTCGGGCGTTGCTGGGCAGTGCTCATCAGTGGACCTCCCGTTCGCCGGACAGCAGCAGGTAGAGCGCGGCCATCCGGACGGACACTCCGTTCGTGACCTGTTCGAGCACCGTGGAGCGGCTCGAATCGGCGGCCGCCGAGGAGATCTCGACGCCCCTGTTCATGGGTCCGGGGTGCATGACGATGGTATCCGGACCCAGCCGGGCGAGCCGCTCGTCGTCGAGGCCCCAGATCCGCGCGTACTCACGGCCGTTGGGGAAGAACCCGCTCGACATCCGCTCGAGCTGGATGCGCAGGAGCATCACGACGTCGGGGAGCCCGGTGTCGATCGCCTCGTCCAGATCGAAGCGGACGGTCGCGGGCCAGTCGCGCGTGTCGACCGGCACGAGGGTCGGCGGAGCGACCAGGGTGACCTCGGCGCCCAGCGCCGTCAGCAGCCAGACGTTCGAGCGCGCCACGCGCGAGTGCAGGACGTCGCCGACGATGGTCACCGCGACGCCGTCGAGGCTCTTGCCCCGGGACGCGGACGCGCCGTGCAGGCGCCGGCGGATGGTGAACGCGTCCAGGAGCGCCTGGGTCGGGTGCTCGTGGGTCCCGTCGCCGGCGTTGAGGATCGACGCGTCGATCCAGCCGCTCGCGGCCAGCACCGCGGGAGCTCCGGAGGCGCTGTGGCGGATGACCACGCCGTCGGCGCCCATCGCGGCGAGCGTCTGCGCGGTGTCCTTCAGGCTCTCGCCCTTCGAGACGCTGGAGCCCTTCGCGCTGAAGTTGATGACGTCGGCCGAGAGCCGCTTCGCCGCCGCCTCGAACGAGATCCGCGTGCGGGTGGAGTCCTCGAAGAAGAGGTTGACCACGGTCTTCCCGCGCAGGGTCGGGAGCTTCTTGACCTCGCGGTTCTGCACGTCCGCCATGTCCTCGGCGATGTCGAGGAGGGCGATCGCGCTCGCGCGGTCGAGGTCGCGGGTCGAGAGCAGGTGCTTCACGGAGCCGCCTCCTCGCCGGTGGCGTGCGACTCGATCGCGACCAGGTCCTCGCCGTCCGTCTCGACGAGCCGGACGTTGATCCGCTCGCTCAGGCTGCTCGGAAGGTTCTTGCCGACGAAGTCGGCCCGGATCGGGAGCTCGCGGTGCCCGCGGTCGACCAGCGCGGCCAGCCGCACGGCTCGCGGACGCCCGATGTCGCTGAGGGCGTCCAGGGCGGCGCGGATGGTGCGGCCCGAGAAGAGGACGTCGTCGACGAGGACCACGGTCCGGCCGTCGATGCTCGCGGGGACGGCGGTGCGAGCGGGGGTGCGGACCGGGTGCCGGGAGAGGTCGTCGCGGTACATCGTCACGTCGAGGGAGCCGGCGAAGACGGGGGCCGCGTCCGGCTCGATCCGCGCGATCGTCTCGGCGATGCGCCGCGCGAGGGCGACGCCGCGCGTGGGGATCCCGAGGATGACCAGCGACTCGGGGCCGCGGTTCGACTCGAGGATCTCGTGGGCGATGCGCGTGAGCGCTCGCGTGATGTCAGCGCCGTTGAGCACGATTCGTGCCGTCACACCGACCTCCTTCCCCGCCTCACAGGACGGCTGTTAAAGGAAAAGCCGTGTCGAGTATAGGGGCCGTCGCGCACCCCGCCGGACGGGCCCCCGGGAACGTCCTCGGCCCGCCGGATCACGGGGATCCGGCGGGCCGAGGACGGTCTCGTGGCGGTCAGGCCGTCGTGCGGGACTCCGCGACCGAGGCCAGGAGCCCGTTGATGAAGCCCGCCGAGTCGTCGGTCGACAGCGACGTCGCGGCCTCGACGGCTTCGGAGATCGCGACGCCGTCGGGGACCGCGTCGTTGTGCAGGATCTCCCACACCCCGATCCGGAGGATCGCGCGGTCGACCAGCGGCATGCGCGAGAGGGTCCAGCCCTGGGCGAGGCGGGCGATCAACTCGTCGATCTCGTCGGCGTGGTCGATGACTCCGTCGACGATCTCGCGGGCGTAGAGCCACGAGGCCTCACGAGCCGGCTCGTTCGCCGCCCGCTCGGCCTCGGCGCGCAGCGACTGGGCGAAGCTGATCTGCCGGACGTCGGCGTTGTAGAGGATGTCGAGGGCGCGCTTGCGCGCCTTCGTGCGAGCACTCACGGGAGGCCCGGCTCAGCTGACGCGGCCGAGGTAGTCGCCCGTGCGGGTGTCGACCTTGACCTTCGTGCCCTGCTCGAGGAAGAGCGGGACCTGGATCTGGTAGCCGGTCTCGACCGTCGCGGGCTTGGTGCCGCCGGTCGAGCGGTCGCCCTGGAGGCCGGGCTCCGTGTAGGTGATCTCGAGGACGACCGAGGCGGGGAGGTCGATGTAGAGGGGGTCGCCGTCGTGCAGGGCGAGGGTCACGTTCTGGTTCTCGAGCATGAAGTTCGCCGCGTCGCCGACGACCGCCTCGGGGACGGTGATCTGGTCGTAGTCGCTGGTGTCCATGAACACGAAGTCCGCGCCGTCGCGGTAGAGGTACTGGAAGTCGCGGCGGTCGACGTTGGCCGTGTCGATCTTGGCGCCCGCGTTGAAGGTCTTGTCGACGACCTTTCCGGTGAGGACGTTCTTCATCTTCGTGCGGACGAAGGCGCCGCCCTTGCCCGGCTTGACGTGCTGGAAGTCGATGACGTTCCAGAGCTGGCCGTCGATGCTGAGGACGGTGCCGTTCTTGATGTCGGTGGTAGAGGCCATGCGAAGGGGGATCCGTTTCGGTGGAAGTCTGCGCCGGCGAGCCCGGTACGCGGGCGCGGCGATATCGGCCGGTCCGGCTGACCCGTCGAGTGTAGTCGACGCGGCCCCGTCGGCAGAGGAGTCTGGACGCCGCGTGCGAATCGCCCCACCGGTCCGCCGGAGCGCGAGACGGTGGAGGACCGACCCCGAGGAGGAGCACATGGACACCGTTCCCGCCGACATCGTCGTGCCGCCCTGGTACTCGATCGCGTTCACCGCCGTGCCGATCGTCATCGCCGTCGTGATCGTGCTCGTCGTGGTGCTGATCGTCGTGAACGTGCGCCGGGCGCGCTCGCTCGGAGTGGATCCGCTGACCCTGCGGACCGACGTCGCGGCCCGCTTCGCCCGCGAGGGCCCCGGCTCCGCCCGCCCGCTCGCGGACCGGCTCGCCGAGCTGGAGGCGCTGCGAGCGGCGGGAACGATCACCGAGGCCGAGTACGCCCAGGCGCGGAGGGCGGCCCTGGGCGGAGGCTGACGGCGCCGCCCCGGCGAAGGCTCCTGCTCAACCGGAGCTACGACCCGATCTCCTGGTACGCCGCGAACAGCAGCGACGTCTCCGGACCCTGCAGGATGCTCGGCCGCGCGATGTCGTCGAGGACCACGAAGCGGAGCATCCCCGCGCGGGTCTTCTTGTCGCGCTGCATGGCGGCGAGGAGCGTCTCCCACCGGCCGAGCGGGTAGCTCGTCGGCAGGGTCAGCGACTCGAGGACCCGGCGCTGGCGGTCCACGACCGCGTCGCTGAGCGATCCGGTCAGGCGCGAGAGCTCGGCCGCGAACATCATCCCGACGGAGACCGCCGCGCCGTGGCGCCACTGGTACCGCTCGGCGTGCTCGACCGCGTGCCCGAGGGTGTGCCCGTAGTTCAGGATCTCGCGCAGGCCCTTCTCGGTGAAGTCCTCGCCGACGACCCGCGCCTTGATCCCGATCGACAGCTCGACCAGGCTGCGGAACTCCTCCGACGTCGGGTCGGTGGCCAGGTCGATGTCGGACTCGATGATGTCGAGGATGCGGGGCTCGGCGATCATCCCGTACTTCACGATCTCGCCGAAGCCGGCGAGGATCTCGTTGCGCGGGAGGCTGGTCAGCACGTCGAGGTCGGCGACGACCGCCCGCGGCGCGTGGAAGGCGCCGACCAGGTTCTTGCCCTCGGCCGTGTTGATGCCGGTCTTCCCGCCGACGGCTGCGTCGACCATCCCGAGCACCGTGGTCGGCACCTGCACCAGGTCGACCCCGCGGAGCCAGGTGGCGGCGACGAAGCCGGCCAGGTCGGTGATCGCGCCGCCGCCGAAGCCGACGACCACGTCCGTGCGGGTGAAGTCCGACTGCCCCATCACCTGCCAGCAGAACGCCGCGACCTCCACGCGCTTCGCGGCCTCGGCGTCCGGGACCTCGGCGAGCAGCACCTCGTAGCGCTCGAGCAGGCTCTCGCGGATCTCGGCGGCGAGGACCGCGAGGGTCGGCGGGTGCACGATGAGCACCTTCGCGGCCCGGGGGCCGATCGCGTCGGCGAGGCCGTCGAGGAGTCCGCGCCCGACGTGGATGTCGTAGCCGTTCTCTCCGGCGACGGGAATGGCGGTGGTGCCGTCGTTCATGACTGTCTTCCGCTCGGGCGGCTCGTGGCCGCCGGGTCCGATGGTGCAGGGGTGGCGGAGGAGCGCTGCGCGCGCACCCACTCCGCGATCTCGGCGGCGATCAGGGTGATCGGCCGCCGGGAGGTGTCGACCACGGTGTTCGCGAGGGACTCGTAGACCGGGCGCCGCTCGTCGAAGATGCGGACCCAGTCGCCGACCCCGCCGCGCACCAGAGGGCGGGAGCCGGAGCCGAGCCGGTCGCGGACGGCCTCGGCCGTGGTGGTGAGAAGAACGACGGGCACGTCGGCGAGGTCGGCGCGCGTCGCAGGATCGAGCACCGCTCCCCCGCCGAGGCTCAGCACGACGTCGCGGCGGACGGCGCGCTCGACGACGCGGCGCTCCTCGCGGCGGAAGGCCGGCTCGCCGTGGGCGTCGAAGTAGGGGGCGATCGGGCCGTGGGTGCGCACGAACTCCGCATCGGAGTCGACGAACCCGGCGCTCAGCGCCTTCGCGACCCGCTTGCCGATCGTCGTCTTGCCGGCCCCCATCGGGCCGATCAGGACGACGCGGGCGCGGGCCGCGCCGGTATCGTGACCCGCCATCAGCGGGCCGCCGAGGACGCGGCCATCAGGCGAGCCCGAGACCCGGGTCGCTCGCGGCGGCCGTGCGGAGCTCGTCGGGGACGGCGGCGAGGTAGCCCTGCAGGTTGCGGCGGGTCTCGGTGACGCTGTCGCCGCCGAACTTCTCGAGCACGGCGTTCGCGAGCACCAGGGCGACCATCGCCTCCGCGACGACGCCCGACGCCGGCACCGCGCAGACGTCGGAGCGCTGGTGGTGGGCGCCCGCCGCCTCACCCGTGGCGACGTCGACGGTGCGCAGGGCGTGCGGCACGGTCGCGATCGGCTTCATGCCGGCGCGGACCCGCAGCACGGTCCCCGTGCTCATCCCGCCCTCGGTGCCGCCGGCCCGGTCGCTGGACCGGGAGATCCCGGCGGCGGCCTGGAACAGCTCGTCGTGCGCCTCCGAGCCGCGGCGGGTGGTGGTGAGGAAGCCGTCTCCGACCTCGACGCCCTTGATCGCCTGGATGCCCATCAGTGCCGCCGCGAGCTGGGCGTCGAGGCGACGGTCCCAGTGCACGTAGGAGCCGAGTCCGGGCGGGAGGCCGTACGCGAGGACCTCGACCACGCCGCCGAGGGTGTCGCCGTCGTCGTGGGCGCGGTCCACCTCGGCCACCATGAGGGCGCTGGTCGCGGCGTCGTGGCAGCGCAACGGGTCCGCGTCGAGGGCGGCGACATCTGCCGGCCCGGGCAGCGGCGAGCCCTCGGGCACGCGGACCGGCCCGATGGCGAGCGTGTGGCTGACGAGCGCGATGCCGAGCTCGCCGAGGAAGCGGCGGGCGACGGCGCCGAGGGCGACGCGGGCAGCGGTCTCGCGGGCGGAAGCGCGCTCGAGCACGTTGCGGGACTCGGGGAAGCCGTACTTCTGCATCCCGACGAGGTCGGCGTGGCCCGGGCGGGGACGGGTGAGCGCGGCTCCGCGGCCCTTCGGCAGGCTCTCGGGGTCGCGGGGCTCCGCCGACATGACGTCGACCCAGCGCGGCCACTCCGTGTTGCCGATGCGCAGGGCGATGGGGCTGCCCATCGTCGCTCCGTGCCGGACGCCGGAGGAGATCGTCAGCTCGTCCTGCTCGAAGTTCATCCGGGCCCCGCGGCCGTAGCCGAGCTTCCGGCGCGCCAGATCGGCGCGGACGTCGTCGAGGGAGACGGGGACGCCCGCCGGCAGTCCTTCGAGGACGGCGACGAGTTCGGGACCGTGGGATTCCCCGGCCGTGAGCCAACGGAGCATCCTCCGATTCTGGCACACGAGGTCAGTGCGCCGGGCCCGCCGAGACGGCTCGGCGCATCGCGGCGAGCACCTCGTCCTCGCGTTCGAGAGGCAGGGCCGGGTCGCCGCCGACGAAGATCCGCACCTGCACGAGGGCCTGGTGGAGCAGCATCCCGAGCCCCGAGACGACCGGGGAGCCGCCCTGCTCCCAGGTCCGGGCGAGCGCGCTCGGCCACGGGGAGTACGCCACGTCGAACAGGGTGGAGCCCGCGACCGCCGCGTCCGGGACGTCGAGGTCGTCCGCTGCTCCGCCCGGGAGCGTCGAGATCACCAGGGGCGCTCCGGTGGACCAGTCGCCGAACGAGTGGACCGAGAGCGAGACGCCGAGCGACTCCGCGAGCGGAGCGAGCTCGGCGGCCCTCGACGCCGTCCGCAGGACGAGGTCGACCCGCGCCGCACCCAGTCCGGCGGCGGCGGCGAGGGCGGAGGCGGCGGTCGCTCCCCCGCCGAGCACCTGGACGCGCTCCGCCGAGACGACGCCCGCCTCGGCGAGGGCCCGCACGATGCCCGCGACATCGGTGTTGAAGCCGCGGAGACGGGGTGCCGGGCCGGAGCGGTCGACCAGCACAGTGTTGACCGCGCCGGTGACCCGGGCGACCGCGTCCTCCTCTGCCAGCAGCGGACGCACCGCGTGCTTGAGCGGCATGGTCAACGACAGGCCGTGCCAGGGCTCGCCGGACACGACCTCGGCGAGGGTCTCCTCGGTCGTCTCGACGGCACGGTAGCTCCAGTCGAGTCCGAGCACCCGGTAGGCGGCCGCGTGCAGCGCGGGCGACTTCGAGTGCGCGATCGGCGCGCCGAGGACCGCGAGGCGGTACCCGGCGGCCGTCACTGGTACTCCGGGTGGTCCCGCATCCAGGCCTGCCACTGGTCGACGGCCGCGTTGTGCTCGGCGTCGGTGGTGGAGTAGACCGTCTCGCCCGTCTCGAGGTTCACCGTGACGAAGTACATCCAGGTGCCGTCCGCGGGGTGCATGACCGCGTCGATCGCCACGTCGCCCGGGTTCGAGATCGGCGCGGGCGGCAGTCCGTCGCGCTGGTAGGTGTTGTAGACGTTGCCGGCGTCGTTCCGCTCGGCGTCCGTCGTCGAGACGCGATCGGTCGCGCCGGTGCCGTAGGCCACGGTCGCGTCCGACTGCAGGCGCCACCCCTGGTCGAGACGGTTCTGGAACACGCGCGCGACCTTCGGGAAGTCCTCGGCGACGCGGGCCTCGCGCTGCACGAGGGAGGCGAACACGACGACGCGGTAGCGGTCGTCCACCGGCACGCCGGCCTGGTCGAGCGCCTGGTACATCCGGTCGACCAGCGTCTTCAGGATGTCGTGCGCGGGCGTCGACGGGTCGATGTCGTACGTCGCGGGGAACAGGAACCCCTCGAGGCTCGTCGCGCCGGCCGGGAGTCCGAACGAGCCCCAGTCGGCGGCGGCCGCCTCGAGGTCCGTCAGCGCGACCCCGGTGCCGTCGGCGATGAGCGGCAGCGCCTCCTTGAGGGCCGTCCCCTCGGGGATGACGAAGGTGTTCGCGAGGCGGGTCGACTCGGAGTCGAGCAGCGCCGACAGTGCGGCCTTGGCGCTCATCTCGGCCTTGAGCGAGTAGGCGCCGGGCTGGAAGACGGGCTCGGGGCTCTGGGCGAGGAGCAGGTCGTAGAACGGGTCGTAGGACTTGATGACCCCGTCCGAGACGAGGTTGTTGGCGATGTCGCTGCCGCCGTCGCCCTGGTGGATCGTGAACAGCACCTCGCTCGAGCCGGTGCCGGTGAAGTCGGTCGGCTCGGGCTCGGCGAACAGGCCGCGCACGGGCTCGAGGAAGATCGTCACGGCGATGGCGACGAGCGCGGCGAAGACGCCGAAGGCCAGGAGCCCGCCGATGAGCCCGCGGCGGCTGCGGCGCTTCTTCGCGCCGCCGGTCGCGCGAGCCGCGCGGCGCCGCTTCGGGCGCGCGTCCGGGTCGAACGCGGCGGCGTCGTCGCGGCCGCGGGGCTCGGGCACGTCGGGCCCGGTGAAGAGGCGGCCCAGCGGATCGTGCGCCTCAGTCGGCGCGGGCTGCTTCTCCGGAGTCGGGTCGGGCGGAGTCGGCTGCGACTGCTCGGCGGCGCGGGCGTCGCGGCGGCTCGGGGGGACGTCGGTCACGAGGAGGTCCTTCGTTCGGTTCGAGCAGGACTCCGGCCGGGGTGCCGGCCGAGCGCTCGGAATCGATGGCGTGCTGCAGGATCACCACGGCGGCGACCTGGTCGATCACGGCTCGGGAGCCGCGGGTGGTGCGTCCGGAGCGGTGCAGGGCGCTCTGGGCGGTGACCGTCGACAGCCGCTCGTCGACGAGCCGCACCGGAGCGGTGGGGACCGCTTCGGCGAGCAGCCGAGCGAATCCGCGCGCGTCCTCCGTCGAGGCCGTCTCGGCCCCCGACAGCGACAGCGGCAGTCCGACGATGATCGCCTGGGCATCGTACTCGGCGGCGAGGTGCGCGATCCGGGAGACGTCCGAGGATCCGCCGTCAGTGCCCGCCCGCGGGACCGTCTCGACGGGCAGCGCGAGCAGGCCGTCGGCGTCGCAGCGGGCGACTCCGATGCGGGCTCGGCCCACATCGATGCCGAGCCGGACGCCGAACCGGCCCATTCAGCTGGTCGCTTCCTGGACCACGGCCTCGAGTGCTGCGCCGATGGCGGAGACGTCGGAGCCGCCGCCCTGGGCGAGGTCGTCCTTGCCGCCTCCGCCGCCGCCGAGGATCCCGGCGGCGCGCTTGGCGAGCGCACCCGCGCGGCGGCCCTGATCGCGGGCGGCCTGGTTGGTGGCGACGATCACGGCGGGCTTGCCCGAGACGTCGGCGGCCAGCGCGACGACGGCCGGCTCCTGGCCGAGCCGCTCGCGGACGGAGGTCACGAGGGAGCGCAGCTCGTCGGTCGATCCCGCGGTGCCGATGTTCTCGGCGACGACGGTCGTGCCGCCCACTGTGCGGCGGGTCGCCGCGAGGGCGGGCACCCGGTCGGAGAGGGCCTTGGCCTCGAACGCGGCGATCCGCTTCTCGGCGGCCTTGAGGCTCGCGACGAGCTCGCCGATCCGCTCGGGCAGCTGCTCGCGCGGGGTCTTCAGCGAGGACGAGATCGTGCTGACGAGGGCGCGCTCGGCGGCGAGCTCCTGGAAGGCCTCGCGGCCCACGAGCGACTCGACGCGGCGGTTCGTCGATCCGACCGAGGACTCGCTGACCAGGCTGATCACGCCGACCTCGGACGAGCGCCCGACGTGGGTGCCCGCGCAGAGCTCGCGCGACCAGGGCCCGCCGATGTCGACCACGCGGACGACGTCGCCGTACTTCTCGCCGAAGAGGGCCATCGCGCCGAGCGCCTTCGCCTCGTCGATCGGGAGCTCGCGCGTGACGACCTCGAGGTTGTCCCGGATCGCGGTGTTGGCGATCTCCTCGATCTCGCTGCGGGTCTCGAGTGAGAGGGCCTGGTTCCACGAGAAGTCCAGGCGCAGGTAGCCCGCCTTGTTGTACGAGCCGGACTGGTGCGCCTGCGGGCCGAGGACCTGGCGCAGCGCGGCGTGGATGAGGTGCGTGCCCGAGTGGGCCTGCGTGGCGCCCCGGCGCCAGTCGCGGTCGACGACGGAGGTGGCGGCGTCGCCCACTCCGACCTCGCCGCTGGCGACCTGGACCTTGTGGCTGATCAGCCCCTTGACGGGCTTCTGCACGTCGAGGACCTCGAGGTCGAAGCCGGAGCCGACGATGCGGCCCGCGTCGGCCTCCTGGCCGCCGGACTCCGCGTAGAGGCTGGTCGCCTCGAGGATCACCTCCGCGATGTCGCCCGCGACCGCCTTGGTGACGGAGTGCCCGCCGACGATGAGGCCGAGGATGCGCGTCTCGGTGTCGAGCACGTCGTAGCCGGTGAACAGCGTCTCGCCGTGGGCGCGGAAGTCGGCATAGACCGAGAGGTCGGCCAGCGCCGACTTCTTCGACTTCGCGTCCGCCTTCGCCCGCGTCCGCTGCGCGGTCATGAGGGAGTCGAACGCCTCGCGGTCGACCGTCAGGCCCGACTCCTCGGCGATCTCGAGGGTGAGGTCGATCGGGAATCCGAAAGTGTCGTGCAGGAGGAACGCGGTGTCTCCCGGCAGCGTCGGCGACTCGGCCTTCTTCGTCTTCAGGACGGCGAGGTCGAGGATCTCGGTGCCGGCCGCGAGGGTGCGCAGGAACGCCTCCTCCTCGCCGTAGGCGCTGGTCGAGAGGCGCTCGAACTCGGTGGACACCTCGGGGTAGGCGGATGCCATCGCGTCGCGCGAGGCGGTGAAGAGCTCGGGGAACGTCGCGGTGTCCACTCCGAGCAGGCGCATGGCGCGCACGGTGCGGCGCATCAGGCGGCGGAGGATGTAGCCGCGCCCCTCGTTGGACGGCGTCACGCCGTCCGACAGCAGCATCAGCGAGGAGCGCACGTGGTCGGCGATGACGCGCATGCGGACGTCGTCCTCGTGGACGGCTCCGTAGCGGCGGCCCGAGAGCTCGGCGGCGCGGTCGAGGACCGGCCGGACCTGGTCGATCTCGTACATGTTCTCGACGCCCTGCTTGAGGAAGGCGACGCGCTCGAGGCCCATGCCGGTGTCGATGTTCTTGCGCGGCAGCTCGCCGAGGATGTCGAAGTCGACCTTGCTCGTGCCCTCTCCGCGGAGGTACTGCATGAAGACGAGGTTCCAGATCTCCACGTAGCGGTCGTCGTCCGTCGCCGGGCCGCCGTCGATCCCGTAGGCGGGGCCGCGGTCGAAGAAGATCTCGGAGCAGGGCCCGGCGGGGCCGGGCTGGCCGGTCGACCAGTAGTTGGTGTCCTTGTCCAGGCGCTGGATGCGCTCGTCCGGCAGTCCCGCGATCGTCTTCCAGAGGGCGATCGCCTCGTCGTCGTCCTTGTAGACGGTGACCCAGAGGTCCTTCTCGTCGAAGCCCAGTCCCCCGTCGCTCTCGGCGCCGGTGAGCAGCTCCCAGGCGTAGCCGATCGCCCCCTCCTTGAAGTAGTCGCCGAAGGAGAAGTTGCCGTTCATCTGGAAGAACGTGCCGTGACGCGGCGTCTTGCCGACCTCCTCGATGTCGTTGGTGCGGATGCACTTCTGCACGCTGGTCGCGCGCGGGAACGGCGCGGGGACCACTCCGGTGAGGTAGGGCACGAACGGCACCATGCCGGCGACGGTGAAGAGGAGGCTCGGGTCCTCGCTCACGAGGGAGGCGGAGGGGACCACGGTGTGGCCGCGGCTCCCGAAGAAGTCGAGCCAGCGGTTGCGGATGTCTGCGGTCTGCATGGGTTCCGTTACGGTTCGGTCGGTGACGACGCGGATGTCGGGCGGCGGGGCGTCAGCCCTCGCCGATGGCGGCCTTCAGTTCGGCCTCGCGCTGGTGGTAGCCCTCGGAGACGGCCTCGCCGAGCTCCTTCGCGGTGCGGTTGATGTCGGCGAAGAGCCGGGCGCCCGCCTCGGTGCGCGAGACCTGGTGGGCGACCGCGAATCCGAGGCCGATCCCGATGACGATCAGGAGGATGTTCTTCACGGGGTGTCCTTCCACAGCGGCGGGGCGGGCGCGGCGGCGCGACGACCCGTTCGATTCTAGGGCGCGGGCGCGGCGCTACTTCGAGCGCGGCCGCTTCGTGCGCTTCGCGGCGGAGCGGCCGACCGCGGCTCCGGCCTTGTCGGCCGTGCGTCCGGCGACGAGCACGGCGCGGACTCCGGCGGTGAAGCCGGCGAGCTTGATCAGCGGACCGCCGACGGTCGCGGCCGTGAGGGCGACGAGCGCGTTGACGTTGCCGGTGACCTCGGCGACGTCCTTCGTGATCGTGTCCACCCGGGCCAGCTGGTGGTTGGCCTCGCGGAGGGTGGAGGCCGACTCGTCGAGGATCGGCGTCAGGCCGTCGCCGGCCTGCTTGATGGCCTCGCTCGTGCTGTCGAAGACGCGTCCGAGCTTCCAGAGCGGGACGGCGGTGATCGCCACCAGGATCGCGAACACCCCCGCGGCGATGAGCCCTGCGATGTCTCCACCGGTCACGGTGACCTCCGTTCGATGCCGCCCAGCGCGGCACTCCAGCCTACCGACGGGCTGCGAGCGGGCGTGCCGGGTCCCCGCGTGCGATCTGCAGGTGCCTGTGCCGTGTGCAGGTGTCAATGCGGTCTGCAGGTGACCGTGCCGTGTGCAGGTGTCCGTGCCGAGACGCCGTGCCGTCTGCAGGTGACCGTGCCTGGCCGCCGTGCCGTCTGCAGGGGGGCGGATGTGCCGTCTGCAGGGCGCGGGTGTGCCGTCTGCAGGGCGCGGGTGTGCCGTCTGCAGGGCGCGGGTGTGCCGTCTGCAGGGCGCTGTGCCGTCTGCAGGGCGCTGTGCCTTCTGCAGGGGGCGGAGGTGCCGTCTGCAGGTCATGCAGGGCGAATCGCCTGTTTTTCCACATGATCGGAGTCGAAACCCCGGCATCCCCTGCAGATCGCGCCTTCCCCTGCAGATCGCGCCTTTCCATGCAGATCGCGCAGGTGCCTGCAGAGCGCACCTTCGCCTGCAGATCGCGCAAGTGCCTGCAGATCGCGCAGGTGCGTGCAGGTCGCGCAGGTGCCTGCAGATCGCACGCCGAGACCCCGGGAACGGGAAAGGCCCCGGTGCGGACACCGGGGCCTTTCTCTGCGGGGCTGGACTCAGCGGGCCGCGTAGTACTCGACGACGAGCTGCACTTCGCAGGTCACGGGGACCTCGGCGCGCTTCGGGCGGCGCAGGAGCGTCGCCTGCAGCTTGTCGATCTCGACCTCGAGGTAGCCCGGGGTCTTGGGGAGGACGTCGACGTGTCCACCGGCCGCGGCGACCTGGAAGGGCTCGGTGCCCTCGGAGCGGGTCTTGACGTGGATGACCTGGCCCGGCTTCACGCGGAAGGAGGGGCGGTCGACCGTCTTGCCGTCCACCATGATGTGGCGGTGGGTGACGAACTGGCGCGCCTGCGCGGTGGTGCGGGCGAAGCCCGAGCGCAGGACGAGGGCGTCGAGGCGCATCTCGAGGAGCTCGACCAGGTTCTCACCGGTCAGGCCCTGGGTGCGGCGCGCCTCCTGGAAGGCGATGCGGAGCTGCTTCTCGCGGATGCCGTACTGGGCGCGCAGACGCTGCTTCTCACGCAGGCGGACCGCGTAGTCGGAGTCGGCCTTGCGCTTCGAGCGGCCGTGCTCACCGGGAGCGTAGGGACGCTTCTCGAGGTAGCGGGCGGCCTTCGGGGTCAGGGGGATGCCGAGGGCGCGCGAGAGGCGCGTCTTCGAACGGGTACGGGACGTGGTCGACACAGTGGTCCTTCCAAGGTCTGAGAGGTTCGGTCGCAGCTCTCGACCGCCGGCTCCGGGAGGAGGGCGGACGCCGCGGTCGTGTCCTCCGCGGGTGCGGGGGAAGGGTGACCGCAGTGGCGGGCTGCGCGATTCAGAGGGATGTGCTGCTCCGCTCGGCTACAGAGCGGTGGGCAACCTCGCAAGACTATCAGGCCGCGGCCTCCCGTGCGGGTCCCGCGAGCACGCGGTCGGCGAGGTCAGCCCCGGTCGCCGCGGATGATGCGCAGGAGCTTCGCCAGGCGCGCGGAGACGTCGCGCTCGTTGCCGTGCTCGGTGGGCCGGTAGTACCGCGCGCCCTGGAGCGGGTCCGGGAGGTACTGCTGCTCGAGCACGCCGAGGTCGGCGTCGTGCGGGTACCGGTAGCCCTTGCCGTGGCCGAGCTTCTTGGCGCCGGGGTAGTGCGCGTCGCGCAGGTGCGGCGGGACCCGCCCCGCGCGGCCCGCACGCACGTCCGCGATGGCCGCGTCGATGGCGGAGTAGGACGCGTTCGACTTCGGGGCGGTCGCCAGGTGCACGACCGCCTGGGCGAGCGGGATGCGCCCCTCCGGCATGCCGATGAACTGCACGGCGTCGGCCGCGGCGATCGCGACGACGAGCGCCTGCGGGTCGGCCATGCCGATGTCCTCGGACGCGGAGACGATGATGCGGCGGGCGATGAACCGCGGATCCTCCCCCGCCTCGATCATCCGGGCCAGGTAGTGGAGCGCCGCGTCGACGTCGGAGCCCCGGATGGACTTGATGAAGGCGCTGATGACGTCGTAGTGCTCGTCGCCGTTGCGGTCGTAGCGCAGCAGGGCGCGGTCGACGGCGCGCGCGACGACCTCGGTCGTGATGACGGGGAGCGCGGGCTCCTCGGCGACCGCCTCGACGGGAGCGTCCTCCTCGTCGTCCTCCTCGTCCGGGTCCTCCGCGGCGGCGGCCCGGGCGACCCGGTCGGCCTCGCGGGCCTCCGAGCGGGCGGAGGTGGCGGCGGCCTCGAGCGCGGTCAGCGCCCGCCGGGCGTCTCCGGAGGCGAGCCGCACGATGCTCGCCCGGGCCTCCTCCTCCAGCGTCACGGAGTCGCGGAGGCCCCGCTCGTCGTGCAGGGCGCGGTCGACCAGGACGCCCAGGTCGTCGTCGCTGAGCGGCTCGAGGGTCAGCAGGAGCGAGCGCGAGAGCAGCGGCGCGATCACCGAGAACGAGGGGTTCTCGGTCGTGGCCGCGATGAGGATGACCCACCCGTTCTCGACCCCGGGCAGCAGCGCGTCCTGCTGGGCCTTCGTGAAGCGGTGGATCTCGTCGAGGAAGAGCACCGTCGACGTGCCGTAGAGGTCGCGGGTGGAGAGCGCCTCCTCCATCACCTGCCGCACGTCCTTCACGCCCGCCGTGACGGCGGAGAGCTCGACGAAGCGGCGGCCGCTGGAGTGGGCCACCGCCTGCGCGAGCGTGGTCTTGCCCGTGCCGGGAGGGCCCCAGAGGATGACGGACACCGCTCCCCGCTCCCCCGTCGTGTCGGCGGCGAGGGCGACCAGGGGCGAGCCGGGCGTGAGGAGATGGCGCTGACCGGCGACCTCCTCGAGGCTGCGCGGCCGCATCCGCACGGCGAGCGGAGTCGCCCCGGAGCGGAGTCCGGCCTGCTGCATGGTCATGCCCCCAGCGTAACGACGGCCTCCGACAGATCCCCGGCCCGACCGCTCGGCGCGACGGAGCGGCGTTTGTCGCGCCTCCGGCGGTTCTCGTAGGCTCGACGCGGCCTGCGTGCGCGGGCCGCCGCGCCGAAGCCGCGCGGACGAGGACGTCGGAGGAACACGTGGCCCAGGGCAAGTCGAACGACCGCGAGGCGCGCACCCGGCTCCGGGCCTACCAGGCCCGTCAGAGCCTCCACCGCTCGAGGCAGAAGCGGCGCGTGCGCGACAACGTGATCGCGGCGATCGCCGCCGTCGTCGTGATCGGGCTCGCCGTCGTCGCCCAGATCCTCTACTTCTCCGGCGGCCCCGGCACGCCGGTCGCCGCGCCGACCCCCTCCTCCTCCTCGACCCCGACGCCCGAGGCGACGGGCGAGAACACCGGCGACGTGCCCTCCTCGGACATCGCCGAGGGCCGCGACTGGACGGGCACGCTCACGATCGGCGAGGACCCGCTGGGCATCACGCTCGCCGGCGCCGCCGCACCGCAGGCCGTCTCGTCCTTCATCTCGCTGACGCAGTCCGGCTTCTACGACGGCGTCTCCTGCCACCGTCTCACCACCGAGGGCCTCTACGTCCTCCAGTGCGGCGACCCGAACGGCGACGGCACCGGCGGACCGGGCTACAGCTACGGCCCCGTCGAGAACGCGCCCGAGGACGGCGTCTACCCGGCCGGGACCATCGCGATGGCCCGTCAGGGCGGCAACGGCTACAGCCAGGGCAGCCAGTTCTTCGTCGTCTACCAGGACACGACCCTGCCCGCCGACGCGGCCGGCGGGTACACCGTGCTCGGGCAGGTCACCTCGGGGCTGGACGCGCTGGTCGCCGACGTCGTGTCGAAGGGCACGGCCGACGGATCGAGTGACGGCGCACCCGCCGAGCCCGTGACCATCACGTCCGTCTCCGTCCAGTAGCCGCACCCGCGGCGTCGTCACGGTCCGCCCGCGCGGGGAGTGCAATAGGCTTGTCGTCACTGCCCGTTCGCGGCCGAGCGCGGTCTTCGGCCCTCCGGCCGTCGAGCCCCACCGGCCGACGACGCGACGGGCACCGAGAAGCACGACATCGAACAGCAAGGTGAGGCTCCGAGCGATGAGTGACCAGCAGCCGTGGGGACGGGTCGGCGACGACGGGACGGTCTACGTCCGCGTCGGCGACGGGGAGCGAGAGGTCGGCCAGTACCCCGATGCGACTCCCGAGGAGGCGCTCGCCTACTACGAGCGCAAGTACACGGAGCTCGCCGGGCAGGTCTCCCTGCTCGAGCAGCGCGCCAAGCGGGGCGCACCCGCCGGAGACGTCGCACGCACGGTGCAGTCGCTGTCCGCGGCCATCGCGCAGGCGAACGCGGTCGGCGACCTCGAGTCGCTGCAGACCCGGGTCGACGCGCTGAGCGGCTCCGTCGAGGATCTGACCGAGCAGCAGGCGGCCGAGTCCAAGGCCGCGCTGTCCGAGGCCCTCGCCTACCGCGAGGCCATCGTCGCCGAGGCCGAGGCCCTGGCGGCGGTCGACCCGGCGAAGACGCAGTGGAAGCAGGCCAGCGCTGCCATCGACGACCTCTTCGCCCGCTGGCAGAACCACCAGCAGCAGGGTCCGCGCCTGCCCAAGAACGACGCGAACGAGCTGTGGCGCCGGTTCCGCGGTGCGCGCACCACGATCGAGCAGAACCGCAAGGCGTTCTTCGCCGACCTCGACTCCGCGCACCGCGAGGCCAAGCAGGCCAAGCAGGCGCTGATCGACCAGGCCGAGGCGCTGGTACCCCAGGGCGCGGACGCCATCCCGGACTACCGGGCGCTCCTCGAGCGCTGGCGTGTGGCAGGCCGGGCCGGCAAGCGGTTCGACGACGCGCTCTGGGCCCGCTTCAAGGCCGCCGGCGACGCGATCTACGGCGCCAAGGCCGAGATCGTCGCGCAGGAGAGCGTCGAGTACACCGAGAACCTCGACCTCAAGCTCGCCCTCCTCGAGGAGGCGGAGCCGCTCCTGCAGGAGCAGGACCGCGAGAAGGCCAAGCGGGTGCTGCTCTCTATCCAGGAGCGCTGGGACGCCGTCGGCCGCGTGCCGCGCGAGCAGGTGCGCACGGTCGAGGACCGCCTCCGCAAGGTCGAGGCGCACGTCCGCAAGCTCGACGAGGAGCACTGGAACCGCAGCAACCCGGAGCGCAAGGCCCGCTCCGAGGGTCTCGCCTCTCAGCTGACCGCCGCGATCCAGAAGCTCCAGGACGAGCTCGACGAGGCGAAGGCGCGCGGCGACCGCGACGCGATCGCCCAGGCTCAGGAGGCGCTCGACGCCCGCAAGGTCTGGCTCGACGCGATCGGCTAGACCCGCTCCGGCGGATCCCTCCACAGATCCGCTCGCGACGCTCCGGAGGGGAGGCGCATCGGCCAGCATGGCCGGATGCGCCTCCCCTCCGTCCTCCTCCCCGGGCATCTCCCCCTCGCAGAGCTGTGCGCCGCACGCCTCGACGGCGAGCTGGTCGCGCTCGACGAGGGCTTCCTCGTCGCGGACCTGCCCCTGGGGGCGTCCGAGCGGGCAGCCTCCCTGCGCTCGCTGCTCCCCCGCGGCGCCGTCGCCGATCGTCTCTCCGCCGCCTGGGTGCACGGAGCGACGCACGACCCGCCGCCGGTGCACAGCGCCTCCATCGACCGGCGGAAGCGCCGACAGGTGCCGTCGAACCCCCGCCTGCGCTGCCATGAAGTGCTGCTCGACGAGGACGACGTCGTCCTCCTCGGCGGGACGCCGGTCACGTCGCCTGCCCGAACGCTGATCGACCTCGCCCGGACGGAGGACGCGGGCTCGATCCTCCGGGCGCTCTCGCGCAGCACCCGGACCGGGCTGGCCGCCGTCGTCGCGAGACTCGAGGAGGGCAGCGCCGTCGCCGGACGGAGGATCGTCGGACGACGGCTGCGGGCGGCACTCGACGAGACGCCGCCCGGAGATCAGCCCCCGTTGACCCGGTAGACGTCGTAGACGGCGTCGATCCGGCGCACGGCGTTCAGCACGCGGTCCAGGTGGGTCGTGTCGCCCATCTCGAAGACGAACCGGCTGATCGCCAGCCGGTCGCTCGAGGTCGAGACCGTCGCCGAGAGGATGTTGACGTGGTGCTCCGAGAGCACGCGCGTCACGTCGCTCAGCAGGCCCGAGCGGTCCAGCGCCTCGACCTGGATCTGCACGAGGAAGATGCTCTTGGAGGACGGCGCCCACTCGACGTCGACGATCCGCTCCGGCTCCTTCAGCAGCTCCTGCACGTTGTGGCAGTTCGCCTGGTGCACGGAGACGCCGGCTCCCCGCGTCACGAATCCGACGATCTGGTCGCCCGGAACCGGGGTGCAGCACTTCGCGAGCTTGACCAGGATGTCCGGCGCGCCCTTCACGAGGACGCCCGACTCGCTGCTCCGGCTCCGCGGCCGGGGCGAGCGCGGGAGGGTGACCTCGTTCTCGTCCGACTCCGGATCGCCCTGGATGGAGGAGACGACCTTCTCGAGCACCGACTGGGTCGAGACGTGGCCCTCGCCGACGGCCGCATAGAGCGCCTCGACGTCGTTGTAGCGCAGCTGGCTGGCCACCTCGGTGAAGGTGTCCTGGCTCATCAGCTTCTGCAGCGGGAGGTTCTGCTTCCGCATCGCCCGGGCGATGGAGTCCTTGCCCTGCTCGATCGCCTCGTCGCGCCGCTCCTTGGTGAACCACTGGCGGATCTTGTTGCGGGCCCGCGGGCTCTGGACGAAGTGGAGCCAGTCCTGGCTCGGTCCCGAGTCGGGGTTCTTCGAGGTGAAGACCTCGACCACGTCGCCCGTCGTCAGAGCGGACTCCAGCGGCACGAGGCGCCCGTTGACCTTGGCGCCCATCGTCCGGTGCCCGACCTCGGTGTGCACCGCGTAGGCGAAGTCGACCGGGGTCGCGCCGGTCGGCAGGCCGATCACGCGTCCCTTCGGGGTGAAGACGTAGACCTCCTTGGCGCCGATCTCGAAGCGGAGGGAGTCGAGGAACTCGTTCGGGTCGGTGGTCTCCGACTGCCAGTCCGAGAGGTGCGCGAGCCAGGCGAGGTCGGTGTCGTTCGATCCGGAGGTGGGCACCTTGCCGGTGGCCATCTGCTCCTTGTACTTCCAGTGCGCCGCGATGCCGAACTCCGCGTGCTGGTGCATCTCGTTGGTGCGGATCTGGATCTCGACCGCACGGCCCTTCGGCCCGACCACCGTCGTGTGCAGGGACTGGTAGAGGTTGAACTTCGGAGTGGCGATGTAGTCCTTGAACCGGCCCGGCATCGGCGTCCAGCGGGCGTGGATCGAGCCGAGCACGGCGTAGCAGTCGCGCACCGAGTTCACGAGGACGCGGATGCCGACCAGGTCGTAGATCTCGTCGAACTCGCGACCGCGGACGACCATCTTCTGGTAGATCGAGTAGTACTGCTTCGGTCGGCCGACGACGCGACCGCGGATCCGCCCGGCCCGCAGGTCCTCGCTGATCAGGTCGATGACGTTCTGCACGAACTCCTCGCGCTGCGGCGTCCGCCGCTTCACCAGGCTCTCGATCTCGTTGTAGATCTTGGGGTAGAGCACCGCGAAGGACAGGTCCTCGAGCTCCCACTTGATGGCCTGGATGCCGAGGCGGTGCGCCAGCGGCGCGTAGATCTCGAGGGTCTCAGTGGCCTTGCGGGCCGCGGACTCGGCGGGGACGAAGCCCCAGGTCCGCGCGTTGTGGAGGCGGTCGGCGAGCTTGATGATCAGGACGCGGATGTCCTTCGACATCGCCACGATCATCTTGCGGACGGTCTCGGCCTGCGCGCTGTCGCCGTACTTGACCTTGTCGAGCTTGGTGACGCCGTCGACGAGCATCGCGACCTCGTCGCCGAAGTCCGCGCGGAGTTCGTCGAGCTGGTAGTCGGTGTCCTCGACGGTGTCGTGCAGCAGCGCGGCCGCGATCGTCTTCGAGCCGATGCCGAGATCGGCGAGGATCTGCGCGACGGCCAGCGGATGCGTGATGTACGGCTCACCGCTGCGGCGCTTCTGGTTCGCGTGCGCCCGCTCGGCGACCGAGTACGCGCGCTCGATGAGCGCGATGTCGCTCTTGGGGTGGTGCATCCGGACGGTGCGGACGAGGGTGTCGACGGCGCCGGAGGGCTGCGCACGCGAGAAGATCCGCGGGACCAGTCTGCGCAGGGCAGCGGTCGAGGACGTCGTCGTCGTTTCCGTCACGCGAGGATCTCCATCGCCCCATTATCGCCCGTGCGGACGATGCCGATGACCGTTCCGCCCGGGGCGGACGGTACCGGCGTCAGCCGATGCGTCCCGGACGCCCCTCGCCGTCGACCACGTCGCCGCCCGCCGCGGCCCAGGCGGTCATGCCGGCGTCGACGTTGGCGACCTCGTAGCCGGCGCCGTCGAGGGCCTGCGTCACCATCGCGGAGCGGACTCCGGAGTGGCAGACCACCAGGATCGCCGTATCGGCCGGGAGCTCGTCCTGCCGGGCGCCGATCTCCCCCATCGGGATGTGGTGGGCGGCAGGAGCGTGCCCTGCCGCCCATTCGTGCGGCTCGCGGACGTCGAGCAGCCAGACCTCGTCGCGCTGGACGAGTCCGACGGCGTCGGCCGCGGTGACCTGGGCGTAGTCGGCCACGGCTCAGCCCTGGACGGCCGGCGCCGCCGGAGCGGTCGCCTTCGCACGGGCCGACTCCACGCGCTTGTCGTGCTTGGAGATCTCGCTCTCCCGGCTGCGCAGCTGCGCGTACAGCGGAGCCGCGACGAAGATCGTCGAGTAGGTGCCGACGATGATGCCGATCAGCAGGGCGAGCGAGATGTCGCGGA
The DNA here is from genome assembly GCF_002932755.1 of Rathayibacter sp. AY1B6. NCBI lineage: Bacteria > Bacillati > Actinomycetota > Actinomycetes > Micrococcales > Microbacteriaceae > Rathayibacter > Rathayibacter sp. AY1B6. The sequence continues at coordinate 6,628 of NZ_PSWL01000031.1, read as the reverse complement.
GGGTGCCCGCGCCGAGGACGAACGCTCCGATCACGAGGATCGCGGCCACCGGGAGGGCGGCGACGATCGAGGTGTTGATCGAGCGCACCAGGGTCTGGTTCTCGGCCAGGTTCACTGTCTCGGAGAAGGTGCGGGTCGTGCTGCCGAGAGCCTCCGCCGTGTTCTCGCGGATCTTGTCGAAGACCACGACGGTGTCGTAGAGCGAGTAGCCGAGGATCGTCAGCAGTCCGATCACCGCCGCCGGCGAGACCTCGGTGCCGGTGATGCCGTAGACGCCCGCGACGATCACCAGGTCGTGAAGGAGCGCGACGATCGCGGCGAGCGACATCTTCCACGTCCGGAAGTACGCCCACATGGCCAGGGCCGCGAGGACGACGAAGATCACCAGGCCGCGCAGGGCCTGCTGGGTCACGTCGTTGCCCCATGCCGCTCCGATGAAGGAGGAGGCGACCTGGTCGGCGGGGACGTCGTACGCCTCCGACAGAGCGTTCTTGACCGCGGTCGACTCGTCGGTCGAGAGCTGTCCGGTCTGCACGCGGATGGAGTCGTCGCCGACGATCGACACGCGCGGCACGGTCTCCGGCGCGACGGAGGTGACGGCGTCCGTGGCCGTCGCCTGCTCCAGGCTCGCCGGTGAGGACACGGTGAACTGCGAGCCGCCGGTGAACTCGATGCCGAAGTTGAAGCCGCCGCGGGCGACGGTCCCGAGCAGCGTGATCAGGATCAGGGCGAGCGAGACGAGGTACCACGTGCGGCGCCGGCCGACGAAGTCGATCGATCGCGCACCGGTGTAGAGGTCGTTTCCGAACTGCGAGAAGCTGGCCATCACGCGTCCTTCCCGTTCGAGTCGTTGGAGTCGCGCAGGCCGGTCGCCTCGGCGGCCTTCCGCTCGGCGATGGTCTGGCGCTTGGCCGCCTCGCGGGACGCGGAGGCGCGCTTGCCGGCGACCACCTGGTCCTGCGGACGGAAGGCCGCACGGCCGCGATAGACCGCTCCGAGCGCCCGGGGATCCAGGCCCGAGGCCTTGTGCCCCTCGGCGAAGAACGGTCTGGTGGCCATCAGCTGCAGGATCGGGTGGGTGAACAGAGCCACCACGATCAGGTCGATGATCGTCGTGATCCCGAGGGTGAGCGCGAAGCCGCGGACGCTGCCGACGGCGAGGAGGAAGAGCACCACCGCGGCGAGCAGGTTCACCATGTCGGACGCGAAGATCGTGCGCAGAGCGCGCCGCCAGCCGGACTCGACGGCGGACTCGAGGCCGCGCCCGTCGCGCAGCTCGTCGCGGATGCGCTCGAAGTACACGATGAACGAGTCGGCCGTGATGCCGATCGCGACGATCAGACCCGCGACCCCCGCGAGCGAGAGGCGCAGTCCCTCCCGCCAGGACAGCAGCGTGACGACGAGATAGGTGACGATCGCCGCGACGAGCAGCGAGGCGATCGTGACGGCTCCGAGCACGCGGTACTGCGCGATGGAGTAGACGATGACGAGGATCAGGCCGATGAGGCCGGCGAGCAGGCCGCTGGCGAGCTGGGCGGAGCCGAGCGTCGCCGAGATGCTGTCGGAGCTCTGCACCTGGAAGCCGATCGGCAGCGCGCCGTACTTGAGCTGGTCGGCGAGCGACTTCGACGACTCCTGGGTGAAGGAGCCCGAGATCTGCGCGTTGCCGTCGGTGATCGCGGCGTTCGTCGACGGGGCCGAGATGACCCGGCCGTCGAGCACGATCGCGAACTGGTTCTGCGCACCCTGCAGCGCCACGAGGCGCGAGGTCACGTCGCCGAAGGCCTGCGTGCCCTGGTCGTCGAACGAGAGGTTGACGGCCCAGGTGCCGGTGCTGGCGCCGGAGGAGGTCGTCATCAGGCCGTTCGAGGCGTCCGAGATGTCCTCGCCGGTGATCTCCACCGGGCCGAGGACGTACTTGACGGTGCCGCTGTCGTCACAGGTGATGAGCGGCTGGTCGGCCGGCGCGAGGTTCGGGTCCTGGCCGTTGAGGAAAGCGCAGTCGAAGGCGGTGTACTGCGCCTCGAGAGCCGGAGTGAGGTAGGCGAGGTCGCTCGCGTTCGTCGGCGAGGCGGTCGGCTCCGTCGAGAGGGACGGATCCACGGGCGTCGGAGTGGGCGAGGACGTCGCGTCGCCCCCGACCGAGCTGTTGGTGGCCTGGCTCGCGACGAGGACGGGGCGGAAGTCGAGCTTCGCCGACGCCTCGATGCGCTGGAGGGTCTCGTCGTCCGGCGTGCCCGGGATCGAGACGACGATGTTGCTCGAGCCCTGGGTCGTGATCTCGGCCTCGGAGACGCCGGACGCGTCGATGCGCTGGCGGATGATCGAGACGGCCTGCGTCAGCTGCTCCGACGAGACGGTGTCGCCGTCGTTGAGCTGCGGCTGCAGGACGATCTGCGTGCCGCCCTCGAGGTCGAGAGCGAGCTTCGGCGTCCAGGAGCCGCCGCCCCAGAGGACGGCCGCCGTGTTGAGTCCGACGAGAGCGAGGATCAGGACACCGAGCCAGCTCAGGGAGCGGCGGGCCTTCCGGACGGGGGTTGATGCGGCCACCCAGGGCTCAGCTTTCTCTTCGGTCGACGGTGATCGTCCCGGGGTCGCCCGGGTGTGGAGAAGGGCGGGCGGGCGTCGATGCGCCCGGCCCGCCCAGGAGACTACTGCGCGTCGGGACGGCGGTCGCGCTCCACCGGGTCCACCAGCGGGTCGCGGTGCGCGGAGTCGCGCTCGCCGAACTCGGGCGAGCCGGTCGCGGTCAGCGGGTCGGCCTCGTCCTCGGCCTCGACGACGACGGCGTTCTCGCTCGGGTCGATGAGGCGGGCGATCGCCTGACGGTGGATGGTCAGCAGCGTGCCGGGGGTCGACTCGATGACGATCTTGTTCGCCTCGTCGTCGATCGACACGACGGTGCCGAAGAGGCCGGAGCCGGTCATCAGCTCCACCCCCGGCTGGAGGTTGTTCTTCATGCTCTCCGCGTCGCGCTGGCGCTTCTTGTTGTTGCGGAACATGAAGATGATCATCACGGCGAGCAGCAGGACGAGCAGGATGATCGTCGGATCCATGGGTGGGCCTTCCGGAGTGGATGGGCGATCCGTCGCGCGGCCTCAGGTCGAGGCGGAGCGGATCGAGCGGCCCGTCGGGCCTAGAGAATCATAGATCATCGGGGAACAGGGGCGGCTGAGCCGCCGTCCCCCGGGGGTCGATGCCGAAGTGGCGGTAGGCGGCCGGGGTCGCCACCCGGCCGCGCGGCGTCCGCGTCAGCAGGCCGATCCGCACGAGGAACGGCTCGACGACGGCCTCGACCGTCTCGGCCTCCTCCCCCACCGACACGGCGAGGGTGTTCAGACCGACCGGCCCGCCGTCGAAGCGGGTCAGCACGATCTCCATCACGGCGCGGTCGAGGCGGTCGAGTCCGAGCGCGTCCACGTCGTAGAGCTCCAGCGCCGCGCGGACGGCGATCACGTCGGCACGGCCGCCGTGGACCAGGGCGAAGTCCCGCACCCGCCGGAGCAGGCGGTTGGCGATGCGCGGGGTGCCGCGGCAGCGGCCGGCGATCTCGGCGATCGCGTCCGCGTCGATGTCGAGCTCGAGCAGCCGTGCCGCCCGGGCGAGGACCTGCCGCAGCTCGTCCTCCGCGTAGAACTCGAGGTGCGCGGTGAAGCCGAAGCGGTCGCGGAGAGGGTTGGGCAGCAGGCCGGAGCGGGTCGTGGCGCCGACGAGCGTGAACGGGGCGAGATCCAGCGGGACGGACGTCGCTCCCGCCCCCTTGCCGACCATGATGTCGATCCGGAAGTCCTCCATCGCGAGGTAGAGCATCTCCTCCGCGGAGCGCGCCATGCGGTGGATCTCGTCGATGAAGAGGATCTCGCCGGGCAGCAGCGAGGACAGTACGGCGGCGAGGTCGCCCGCGTGCTGGATCGCGGGGCCGCTGGAGAGCCGCAGGGGCGAGGAGCTCTCCTCCGCCACGATCATCGCGAGGGTCGTCTTGCCGAGCCCGGGCGGGCCCGCCAGCAGGATGTGGTCGGGCGTCCGGCCCTGCATGGCCGCGGCCTTGAGCAGCAGCTCGAGCTGGCCGCGCACCTTGCGCTGGCCGACGAACTCACTGAGATTCCTGGGGCGCAGGGCACCCTCGAAGGCGACCTCGGCCTCCGAGGCGACCTCGGCGCCCAGCACCTCGTCGCTCATGAGCGGGCCGCCGGTCCGAGGCGGGCGAGAGCGAGCCGCAGCAGCGCCTGCACGTTCGCGGCGTCGGAGGCCTGCGCGTCGAGCAGGATCTCATCGACCACGTCGGCCGCGGTGCGCTCGGGCCAGCCGAGGCCGACGAGCGCCGCGAGCACGTTCTGCGCGGCGGTGGCGGCGGGACCGGAGCCGCGGGCGGCGCGCGGCCGCACGGTCACCTTGCCGGCGAGCGAGAGGATGATCAGCTTGGCCGTCTTCGGGCCGATGCCGCTGACCTTCCGGAACACCCCGTCGTCCTCGTCGGCGACCGCCTGCGCGATCCGGTCCGGCTCGACCGCGCCGAGCACGCCGAGGGCGGACTTGGGGCCGACGCCGGTCACGCCGATCAGCAGCTCGAAGATCTCGAGCTGCTCCTCGTCGGGGAAGCCGTAGAGGGTGAGCGAGTCCTCGCGGACGACGAGCACGGTGCTGACCGTCGTCTCGTCGCCGACGCGCATCTCGAGCGCGTGCTGCGGGGTCACGTTCACCGCGTAGCCGACGCCGTGGACGTCGAGGACGGCGAGGCTCCCGCGGGCGGAGAGGACGGTGCCGCGGAGAGAGGAGATCACCGAGTCAGTCTAGATGCTCGAACAGGCGTTCGACTCGCGGCCTCGGCGGCGCGCCACGCACGCTGTGCTGCTGTGCCGCCCGTCGCCCCGTCGGCACCGGCTCCCGCCGACCCGGAGGTCGGCGCGAGCGGGGTCCGCCAGGCGTGGCAGACGGCCAGGGCGAGGGCGTCGGCCGCGTCGGCCGGCCGCGGGGGGGCGTCGAGCCGGAGGACGCGCTGGATCATCGCCGTGACCTGACGCTTGTCCGCGGCTCCGTAGCCGGTGACGGCGGCCTTCACCTCGCTCGGCGTGTGCATCCCGACCGGGAGCCCGCGCCGGGCCGCCGCGACGAGGGCGACGCCGCTGATCTGCGCGATGCCCATGACGGTGCTGACGTTGTTCTGCGCGAAGACCCGCTCGATCGCGACGGCGTCGGGGCGGTGCTCGTCGAGCAGCGCCTCGAGCCCGTCGCCCAGGGCCAGCAGGCGGCGCTCCAGCGCGTCGTCCGGCGGCGTGCGGAGCACCGTCACGTGCACGAGGGTCGCGCGGCGGTCGCGCGAGACGTCGACGATGCCGACGCCGCAGCGGGTGAGCCCGGGGTCGATCCCGAGGACGCGCATCAGGCCGCCCTCCGGGATCGGGCCGGGCTCACCGCGTCACTCCTCGTTCTCGAGCTCGGCACGCACCTCGGCCGTGATGTCGAGGTTGGTGTAGACGTTCTGCACGTCGTCCGAGTCCTCGAGCGCATCGATCAGGCGGAAGACCTTGCGGGCCGTCTCGGCGTCGGCCTCGACCTGGAGGGAGGCGACGAACTCGATGTCGGCGGAGTCGTAGTCGATGCCCGCGTCCTGCAGCGCGGAGCGGGCCGGGACGAGCTCGCTCGGCTCGACGCGGACCTCGAAGCTCTCGCCGTGGTCGAGGACGTCGTCGACGCCGAAGTCGAGGACCGCGCCGAGCACGTCGTCCTCGGTGACGCTCTCGCCGTGGGGCACGGAGATGACGCCCTTGCGCGCGAAGTTGTAGGCGACGCTGCCCGGGTCGGCCATGGTGCCGCCGTTGCGGGTCATCGCAGTGCGGACGTCCGCCGCGGCGCGGTTCTTGTTGTCGGTGAGGCACTCGACGAGCAGGGCGATGCCGTTGGGGCCGTACGCCTCGTACATGATCGTCGTGTAGTCGATGACCTCGCCGGTGAGACCGGCGCCGCGCTTGATCGCGCGGTCGATGTTGTCGTTCGGCACCGAGGTCTTCTTCGCCTTCTGCACGGCGTCGACGAGCGTCGGGTTGCCGGAGAGGTCGGCGCCGCCGGTCTTGGCGGCCACCTCGATGTTCTTGATCAGCTTGGCGAAGGACTTCGCGCGGCGCGAGTCCTTGATCGCCTTCTGGTGCTTGGTCGTGGCCCACTTGGAATGCCCGGACACGGTGCTCCCTCGGAAATCTCGTTGCGTGCGGCCCCCGAGGGCGCCGCTGATGGCAGGGGCCAGTCTATTCGAGAGCCGGTCCCCGCCCGGCTCTCCGCGGTCGGCCCGACGAGGTGGTCGCGCAGGTGGAGCGGGAAGCGTCCGGCTACGTCGATCCGCTGGCACGCGGATCGCCGGTCCGCCTCGCACACGAGCCGGTCCCCGCCCGGCTCTCCGCGGTCGGCCCGACGAGGTGGTCGCGCAGGTGGAGCGGGAAGCGTCCGGCAACGTCGATCCGCTGGCACGCGGATCGCCGGTCCGCCTCGCAGACGAGCCGGTCCCCGCCCGGCTCTCCGCGGTCGGCCCGACGAAGTGGTCGCGCAGGTGGAGCGGGAAGCGTCCGGCTACGTCGATCCGCTGGCACGCGGATCGCCGGTCCGCCTCGCACACGAGCCGGTCCCCGCCCGGCTC
>NZ_PSWL01000030.1:0-50623 GCF_002932755.1 Rathayibacter sp. AY1B6 | reverse complement strand
CCCGGACGCCGACTCCCCGTCCTCCTCCCCCGCCCGGCCTGCGGCGGCGGGGTCGGGCGTCTGAGCGGCGGTCCGCTCCTCCGTGTTCGTCATGGCTCCCATTGTCCTCCTCCGCACGGCCACGAGAGCCGCCGCAGGCCGGGCGGGGGAGGAGGACGGGGAGTCGGCGTCCGGGGAGGAGCGTCAGGACGCGTCCTTCACCATCCCGCGGACCGAGAGCTGGACGACCAGCGGCCGGTGGTCGCTTCCGGCGTCGTCGCGGTCGTCGACGACCTGGTAGCCCGAGACCTCCCAGCGTCCCGAGAAGAGGACGTGGTCGATCGGGGCGCCGAGCGCGGGCGGGACCGAGGACGGCCAGGTGCCCAGGGCGCCGCCGCCCGCGACGGTCCCCGCGTCGCGGCAGCCGCCCAGCGCGGCCGAGCCCGGCAGCCCGGTCCAGTGGTCGACGGTGGAGTTGAGGTCGCCGAGGACCACGACGTCCTCCTCCGCGGAGCAGAGCGCGGAGACCGAGAGCAGATCGCTCCGCCACTCCGCGAGGCGCGACGGGATCGGAGCCATGGTGTGCACCGCGGCGAGGACGGGGCGCTCGGGAGTGTCGGGGCGCGCGACGAGGGACGGCGTCGATCCGGTGACGACCGCGGCCGTGTCGACGGTGTACCCGCCGAGCGAGGGGGAGAGCAGCAGGGCCGCCCCGTCGTCGGCACCCGATCCGGCGTAGTGGAGGGTCATCGACATCCCCTGAGCGCTGAGCGCGTTCACGACGTCCTGCGCGTGCGTCTGCGAGACCTCGAGAAGGGCGATGCCGTCGACCGCGCTGTCCCGGGCGAGCGAGGCGATCGTGTCGACGGGCACGCCGTCGTGCAGCACGTTCCAGGCAGCGAGGCGCACGTCGGCGAGGCGGTGGGCGCGCGGAGCGGCGGAATCGTAGCCCCGCGCTCCCTGCACTCCCGCGAGCACGAGCGCGAAGACGACGCCGAGCGCCGCGAGAGCCAGCGCGAGGCGCCTGACCGGAGCGACGAGGACCGCGATCACGGTCAGGACCGCGGCGAGCCCGACGGCCGCCGCGCCCGTCGCGAGCCGGAACGGCACCAGCTGGGCGAAGGGGGCGTCGCGGGCGATCCCGAAGAAGCCGGGCGCCGCGACCACCAGCAGAGCGATCGCCACGATCACCGCCACCGCGGTCTTCACCAGTCTCGTCCCCATCGCGGCCCAGGCTACTAGGGCATCGGAGGGCTCGCAGGCGGCGCGTCTACGATGAGCCCATGCATGTCGACGGGGGCCGTTACGACCTCCACACCCACTCCGTCGTCTCCGACGGCACCGAGGCTCCGGCCGTCCTGGTGCGGGCCGCGGCCGCGGCCGGGCTCACCGGAGTGGCCCTCACCGACCACGACACGACCGGCGGCTGGGCCGAGGCGCTCGCCGCGGCCGAGGAGGCGGGGATCGACCTGCTGCCCGGGATGGAGCTCTCCTCCCGCGTCGGCTGGGCCAGCGTCCACGTCCTCGCGTACCTCGTCGATCCGGCGGATCCGGGGCTCCTGGCCGAGACCGCGCGCATCCGCTCGGCCCGCACGCACCGCGCGGAGGCGATCGTCACCGCGATCGCGGCCGACTACGACCTCACCTGGGACGACGTCCTCGCCCAGACCAGCCCGGGCACGACCATCGGGCGTCCGCACATCGCCGACGCTCTCGTCGCCCGCGGCCTGGCCACCGACCGCTCCGCGGCCTTCGCGGGGATCCTCGACTGGCGCGGCGGCTACTACCGCCCGCACTACGCGCCCGATCCGGTCGACGCCGTGCGCCTGGTCCGCGCGGCGGGCGGGGTCCCGGTCATCGCGCACCCGGCCGCGAGCGCCCGCGGGATCGCGGTCGAGTCGATCCTCCCGCAGCTCGTCGACGCCGGCCTCTTCGGCCTCGAGGTCGAGCATCGCGAGAACACGGCCGACGGCAAGCGCCGGCTGCGAGAGCTCGCCGAGCAGTACTCGCTCGTCACCACGGGCTCGAGCGACTACCACGGCACGGGCAAGCCGAACCGCCTGGGCGAGAACACGACCGCGCGCGCGACCGTCGACGCGATCCGCTCCTCCGCCCGCTGAGCCGCGGCGACCGCCGGGTCGCGGACGCCGTCGAGTCGCGGACAGCCGCTGAGACGCCGAGAGCCCGCCCTCCGCGACGGATCGCGAGGGACGGGCTCGGTGGCGCGGTGGCTCAGGCCTGGGCGTCGGGGCGCGGGGAGCGGCGGCGCGACCGGGTGCGGCGGCGCGGCTCGCTGTTGCCGTCGTGGTGCTCCTTGCTCTCGCTCGAGGGAGCGGGGCCGGTCTGCTGCGGAGCGGTCGAGTCGGCGGCGTCGGAGCGGGTGCGGCGGCGCGGCGGCCGGTCGCCCCGCTCGGAGCGCTCGCCCCGGTCGGAGCGCTCGCCCCGGTCCGGTCGGGCGTCGGCCTTCGCCTCGGCGGGGATCGGGGTCGGCTTCAGCCGTCCCTTGGTTCCCGCGGGGATGTCGAGGTCGGTGTAGAGGTGCGGCGAGGACGAGTAGGTCTCGACCGGGTCGGGCTGGCCGAACTCCAGCGCCCGGTTGATGAGGGCCCACTTGTGCAGGTCCTCCCAGTCGACGAAGGTCACCGCGATGCCGGTCTTGCCCGCGCGCCCGGTGCGGCCCACGCGGTGCAGGTAGGTCTGGTCGTCGTCCGGGATCGTGTGGTTGATCACGTGGGTGACGTCGTTCACGTCGATGCCGCGCGCGGCGACGTCGGTGGCGATCAGGATGTCCTTCTTGCCGGCCTTGAACGCCGCCATCGCGCGCTCGCGCTGCTCCTGGTTGAGGTCGCCGTGCACGGCGGCCGCGTTGAAGCCGCGGTCGTTGAGCTCCTCGACGATGCGGGCGGCGGCGCGCTTCGTGCGGGTGAAGATGACGGTCTTGCCGCGGCCCTCGGACTGCAGGATGCGCGCGATGACCTCGTCCTTGTCGAGCGAGTGCGCCCGGTAGACGATGTGCTTGATGTTCGCCTGCGTGATGCCCTCGTCGGGGTCGGTCGCGCGGATGTGGATGGGCTTGTTCATGAAGCGGCGCGCGAGCGCGACGATCGCGCCCGGCATCGTCGCCGAGAAGAGCATGGTGTGGCGGGTGGGCGGCGTCTGCGCGAACAGCTTCTCGATGTCCGAGAGGAAGCCCAGGTCGAGCATCTTGTCGGCCTCGTCGAGGACCATCACCTGCACGTTGGCGAGCGAGAGCAGGCGCTGCCCGGCGAGGTCGAGGAGGCGTCCGGGCGTGCCGACGACGATCTGGGCGCCGGCCTTCAGCTGCTCGATCTGGCCCTCGTAGGCCTTGCCGCCGTAGATGGAGACGATCTTGGTCGGCCGGTTGGAGGCGGCCAGCTCGATGTCCTCGGTGACCTGCACGGCGAGCTCGCGGGTCGGGACGACGATGAGCGCCTTGACGCCCGGCTCCGGGTCGGCGCCGAGGGCCTGGATGAGGGGGAGGCCGAAGCCGAAGGTCTTGCCGGTGCCGGTCTTGGCCTGGCCGATGATGTCCTGCTTCTGCAGGGCCAGGGGGATCGTCTGCTCCTGGATGGGGAACGGCTCGAGGATGCCCTTGGCGGCGAGTGCGGCGACGATGTCGTCGTCGATGGTGAGGTCGGAGAAAGTCACGGAGTGAAGCGCCTGTCGTGTCGAACGGTCCACGCCCCTGTACGACTCCGGGCGCAGGGTCACCGATCCAGCGCCGGTGACGTCCCGGCGAGTCTACTGCTCCCGGCCCCGTCGGCCCCGGAACCCCGCTCCTCCGGCGCCCTATGCTGAAGAAATGGCTGCCTGGTTCCGACGTCGACGTCCCCTGCTCGACGTGCCCCGCCTGACGCCGCGCGGGGAGTCGAGCCAGAAGCGCGACCGCGTCGACCTCGCCGACCTGACCCCCGAGGTGCTGCCCTACCTCGGCCAGGTCGCCTATCTCCAGCTCGCGGTGTTCGAGGTGCTGGCGCGCGCCGTCGCCGAGACCGACGACCTCGCGGACAAGGAGGCCATCTCCTCCGCGGCCGGTACGGCGCTCGCGAAGCACCACGCCGTCGTCGCCGAGCTGCGCCGCCGCGATGCGGAGCCCGGCGAGGCCATGGCGCCGTTCCGCCCCGCGATCGACACCTTCGAGCGGCTCACCCGCGGCGCGGATCTCCACGAGACGCTGCTCTCGGCGTACATCACGGCGGGCCTGCTCGACGACTTCTTCATCCGCCTCACCGGCGGGCTGCCCACCGACGTGGGGCCGCGCATCGCGCAGACCCTCGGCGCGGACACGGGCGTCGACGGCGTGATCACGATCCTCCGCCGCGAGATCGCCGCGGACGAGCGCCTGGGCTCGCGCCTGGCCGTCTGGGGACGCCGCCTGGTGGGCGACACCCTCCTCGTGGCGCGCTCCGCGCTGATGGGGTCGGGCAACCACGACTCCGACGAGTCGCGGATCGAGCCGGTGTTCACCGAGCTCATCGCCTCGCACACGCGGCGGATGGACGCGCTGGGGCTCACGGCCTGACCGTCCCCAGCGCGTCGCTGCGCCGGACTCCGGGAACGACGGAGGCGCGGAAGTCCGAGGACTCCCGCGCCTCCGGCTCGGATCAGGGGGCGACGCGTCCCGAGAGCATCGCCTGCAGGGAGGCCTCGTCGCGGCGGGCGCGAGTGCGCCCGAGCGAGAGGCCGACCGGGACGACGACCACGGCGGTCGCGACGAGGGACAGGACCCAGATCAGTCCGCCGTCCCACGGCAGGCCCGCCCAGGTCAGCGCGACCCAGACGACCGCGGCCACCAGGCCGCCGACCGCCGGGACCAGCACGGAGCCGTGCAGGTGCCGGTGCGGCAGCCCGTAGCGTGCGGCGAGACCGATCAGGACCCCGAACAGGGTGATGAAGAGGAGCTCCACGACGTGTCCGCCCGGGATGCTCTAGGCGACGAAGCCGACGCGGCGCGACTCCTCGGAGCCGACCTCGACGAAGGCGACGGTGGCGGTCGGGACGATGTAGATCTTGCCCTTCTCGTCGCGGAGGCGGAGGACGGCGGTGCCGGCCTCGAGAGCGGTGGTCACCGTCTTCTCGACCTCGGTCACGGACATCGACGACTCGAAGTTGAGCTCGCGCGGGGTGTTGACCATTCCAATACGGATTTCCACCAGCAGTGCCTTTCGGGAGGGGACGAGGCTGTCAGGATACGGGACCGCGCTCGGACGACCGCGCCGGTTTCGCGGTGAGCGGAGCGGGCGGCCGGAGCTCCCGGCGGGGACGGGCGGGAGTGTCGGACCCGGTGGCTACCGTGGTCGTGTGACCGCTCCCGCGACCCCCGCTCCCTCCACCGCAGCCCCCGTCGGCGAGGCGCTCCCGGGCGAGCCCGCGGTCGTGCTGGACGACTCCCAGCGCGCGGTGCTCGCGCTGCCCGAGGGCCGCAGCGCCGCCGTGCTCGGGGCGCCGGGGACGGGCAAGACCACGACGGTCGTCGAGCTGGTCGCCGAGCGCGTCCTCGAGCGGGGGTACCCGCCCGAGTCGGTCGTGGTGCTCGCGGCCAGCCGCACCGCCGCCACCGCCCTGCGCGACGTGCTCGCCCTGCGCCTGGGTGTGCCGACCCGGGGCCCGCTCGCCCGGACCGCGACCTCGCTCGCGTTCGAGGCGGTCACCTCCTCCGCCAAGGAGCGCGGCCTCGAGCGGCCGACCCTCCTGACCGGCGGCGAGCAGGACGCCCTCCTCTCCGAGCTCGTCGAGGGCCACCTGGAGGAGGGGACCGGGCCGCGGTGGCCGGAGGAGTTCAGCCCCGAGGTGCTGAGGCTCCGCACGTTCCGCACCGAGCTGCGCGAGTTCGGGATGCGGGCGACCGAGCACGGGCTCGACTCGGACGCGATCCGCGCCCTCGGGGTCGACGCCGAGCGCGGCGAGTGGAGCGCGGCGGCCGACGTGCTCGACGAGCTGCGCGAGGTGGTGGAGTGGATGGCGCCCCAGGCGGGCACCCGTCTGGACGCGGCGGAGTTCGCTGCCTACGCGGCCGAGGCGATCCGCGCGGGCGAGGGCGGCGAGCGGATCGACGCGCTGCGTCTCGTCGTCGTCGACGACCTCCAGGAGGCGAGCGAGTCGACGCTCGTGCTGCTGCGGGCGCTGACGGAGCGCGGGGCGACCGTGATCGCGCTGGGCGACCCCGACGTGGCGACCAGCGCCTACCGCGGCGCGGCCTCCGACACGCTCGGCCGGTTCGCCGCGAGCATCGGCGCGTCCGACGTCGAGACGCTGGTGCTCGCGCGGGTGCACCGCCACTCGGCCGCGCTGCGGGCGGTCGTGTCGGCCGCCACCGAGCGCATCGGCACCGCGGCGGCCGGCCGGCAGCGGGCGGCGGTCGCGGCTCGGGCCCCCGAGGCGGGTCCGGAGCCGGTGCTGGTGCTGCACGCGCCGACGGCGGCGCGCGAGGCGGCGACGGTGGCGCGGCTGCTGCGCGAGCGGCGGCTGCGCGACGGTGTTCCGTGGCGGCGGATGGCGGTCGTCGTGCGCTCCGGAGCCGCGGTCCAGCCGCTGGTGAAGGCGCTCGCCGTGGCGGAGGTGCCGACCCGCTCCGTGCTCGCCGGTCGGGCGCTGCGCGACGACCACGCGGCCCGGGCGCTGCTCGTGCTGGTCGGCGTCGCGATCGGCGAGCGGCCCCTCGACGCGGAGCTCGCGGCGGAGCTGCTGCTCGGCCCGTTCGGCGGGGTCGACCGGCTGGGACTGCGCCGGCTCCGCCTCGCGCTCCGGGCGGAGGAGCTCGCCGGCGGCGGCATCCGCGCGAGCGACCCGCTGCTGGTCGAGGCCCTCGCCGCGCCCGGCCGCTTCGCCACCATCGACTCCGCTCCCGCCCGGCAGGCCGAGCGGCTGGCCGTGACGATCGACCGGGTCCGCCGCCTGCACGGGGAGGGGGGCTCGATCGAGGAGCTCCTGTGGTCGGCGTGGGAGTCCAGCCGTGTCGCATCCTCCTGGCGCGAGCTCGCCCTCGGCACCGGCCTGACCGCCGCCGAGGCGAACCGCAACCTCGACGGCGTGGTCGCCCTCTTCAGCGCCGCGCGCCGGTTCGTGGAGCGGGCGACCGGGCACTCCGCGGTCGGCTTCGTCACCGAGATCCTCGAGGCGGAGGTCCCCGAGGACACGCTCGCGCCGCGCTCCGTCGAGGACGCGGTCCTCATCGGCACGCCCTCCTCCGTCGTCGGGCTCGAGTTCGACGTCGTGGTGGTCGCCCGGCTGCAGGACGGTGTCTGGCCCAACCTCCGCCAGCGCGGCTCGCTCCTCGATCCGGACGGCCTGCTGCGGCACGCCCGCGGCGAGGGCGGCCTGCCGCTCGACGCCCGCAAGGCCACTCTCGACGACGAGCTCCGGATGTTCGCCCTGGCCGCCTCGCGCGCCCGGCGGCAGCTGGTGCTCAGCGCCGTCGCGGGCGAGGACGAGACGCCCTCCCTCTTCTTCCGGCTCACCCCGCCGGACGCGCCGCGGCTCGATCCGGCCTCCGCGGTGCCGCTCACTCTGCGCGGGGCGGTGGCGGCGCTGCGCCGGACCGCCACCACGCCGGACTCGACCGAGGCTCCCGCCGCGATCCGAGGGCTCAGCGCCCTGGCGCTCGCAGAGGTCCCCGGCGCCGACCCGTCCTCCTGGTCCGGGGTGCTCGAGCCCTCGACCACGGAGCCGCTCTTCGACGTCGGCGACCCCGAGCGGCCCGTCTCCGTCTCGCCGAGCCGCCTCGAGGCCTTCGAGCGGTCCCCGCTGGACTGGTTCGTCGACGCCGTCTCCGGCTCCACGACGAGCACGGCGATGGGGGTCGGCACCCTCGTGCACTGGGTCCTCGAGAACGCCGAGCGGCCCGATCCGCAGGAGCTGTGGGCGGCCCTCGAGTCGCGATGGCCCGAGCTGGTCTTCGAGTCGCAATGGCTGGGCGAGCGGCAGAAGCGCGTCACGCGGCGGCTGATCGACGGCCTCGCGGGCTACCTCGCCGACTTCGAGCGCGGGGGAGGCGTGGTGCTCGGCCGCGAGCAGCAGTTCGAGCTCGACGTCCCGCCCGCCCGCGTTCGCGGATCCATCGACCGCGTCGAGCGCGCCGCCGACGGCTCCGTCACGATCGTCGATCTCAAGACGGGCCGCAGCACGCCCCGGAAGGACGACATCGCCGAGCACGCGCAGCTGGGCAGCTACCAGCTCGCCGTCGCCGAAGGGGCGATCGAGGCGGCCGACCCGGCCGACGGGGGAGGCGCCAAGCTGCTCTTCGTGGCGACGGGCGTGCGCGGGAAGCCGTACCGCGAGGTGGTCCAGGAGCGCTTCGGCGAGGAGGAGCTGGAGCGGTTGCGCGAGCGCGTCCGCGCCGCGGCGCTGGGCATGGCGGCGGCGGGCTTCTCGGGCCTGCTCGACGCGACCCCGTTCTCGCCCGGCGACGCTCTGCGGTACCGCATCCACGCGGTGCCCGAGGTCCCGGGCGACGGCCTCCTGGCGATCGACGAGATCGACGACGCGGACGACCTCGAGGACTCCGAGGACCCGGATCCCGGTGCGCCGGCCGATCCTTCCGCACCCGCAAGGCGGCGGCCGAGCTCGGCGAGCGCATCGGACGGAGGATCGACCAGCTCGGCGCGGCGGGCCTGCTCCCGCTCGCGCCAGGGCAGACGACGCCCGACCCGTTCGAGGCCGCCACCGTCTCGACCTACAACGCCTTCGCGAACACGATCTTCCGCGACAACGCCGCCCTGATCGGCCGCGAGGGGGACGCGACCGTGCTCTCCGAGGCCTCCGCCTGGCATCTCGCGCGGGGAGTCGTGGCCGACACGGCCGATCCGCGCATCCTCGAGGTGGAGGCCGGGATCGACCGGCTGACCGACCTCGTCGTCTCGCTCGCGCACGACCTCGCCGACAACCTCGCCGATCCGGCCGCGGTCGCGGCGTTCGCCGAGGACTTCCTCCGCCTGGGCGAGCTGCCGCGCGGAGGCAGCGGCTCGGGGCTCTACCGCGAGCTCGAGAAGGCGCTGCAGGCCGTGGGCGCGCTGCCGGTGCTGACGGCGCTCGCCGAGCGGTTCCAGGAAACGAAGGCCGAGCGCGGCTTCGTCGAGTTCTCGGACCAGGTCGCCCTCGCGCTGAGGATCGTCGACCGGGTGCCGCGGATCGTGGACGAGCACCGCGCGAGGTACCGGGTGGTGCTCCTCGACGAGTACCAGGACACCTCCGTGCTGCAGACCCGCCTCCTCTCGCGGCTCTTCGCCGGGCAGGGAGTGATGGCCGTGGGCGACCCGCACCAGTCGATCTACGGCTGGCGCGGTGCGAGCGCCGAGGGGCTCGGCCGTTTCGGCACCGATTTCGGGGGAGCGGGCCGCTTCTCCCTCAGCACGAGCTGGCGCAACGGCCGCCGCGTGCTGACCGCCGCGAACGCGATCGTGGAGCCGCTGTCGGCGGGGAGCGCGGTCGCGGTCGACACGCTGAGCGCGGGTCCGCAGGCCTCCGAGCACCCGGTCGAGCTCACCTTCCCCGAGACGATCGAGGAGGAGGCGGACGACGTCGCCGCCTGGTTCGCCGGGCGCCTGCATCAGAGCGCCGAGCCGCCGTCGGCCGCGGTGCTCTTCCGGGTGCGCGCGCACATGGACCGCTTCGCCGCCGCGCTCGCGAAGCACGGCGTCCGGTACCACATCCTCGGCATCGGAGGCCTGCTGCGGCAGCCCGAGATCGCCGACCTCGTCGCCGCGCTCACCGTGGTCGAGGACCCGGCCGCCGGCAGCGAGCTCGTCCGCCTCCTGGCCGGCGCCCGCTGGCGTCTGGGGGTCCGCGACCTCAAGGCGCTGCGCGACCTCGCCTCGTGGCTCGCGGCGCGCGACCACGCGCACCGGCTGCTCCCGGAGGAGGTGCGCGAGCGGATGCGCGCCTCCGTCACCGAGGGCGAGGGCGGCTCGATCATCGAGGCCCTCGACTTCATCGCGGCGCGCCGCCCCGGTGACGACGGGCGGATCGACCACTCCGCGCTCGGCGGGTTCAGCGCCGAGGGCCTGCGGCGCCTGCATGAGGCGGGCACCCTGTTCGCCCGGCTGCGCGCCCGGGCCGGGCTCGACCTCCTCGACTTCGTCACCCTGGTCGAGCAGGAGCTGGGCCTGGACATCGAGGTCGAGGCGAACGAGTCGCGCGGGGACGGCCGCGCCAACCTCGAGGCGTTCCGCGAGGCGGTGGCCGGGTACCTGCAGACGGACGACCGCGGCGCCGGCACCGGGTCCTCCCTCCGCGGATTCCTCCGCTGGCTCGTCCTCGCGGACAAGCGCGACGGCCTGGCCCCGCGACCGGAGGACCCGGAGCCGGGGACGGTGCAGCTGCTGACGATCCACGGCTCCAAGGGCCTGGAGTGGGACCTCGTCGCCGTCCCGAGGATGGTCGACGGCGAGCTCCCCGGCACGCCGGTCGAGGGCTTCCGCGGCTGGGTCAGGCTGGGCGCGATGCCCTACGCGTTCCGCGGCGACGCCGCCGAGCTCCCCGATCTCGCCTGGCGCGGCTGCAGCACGCAGAAGGAGGTCGTCGACGCGATCGGAGCGTTCGGCGACACTCTCCGCGAGCGCAACGAGGCGGAGGAGCGGCGTCTCGCCTACGTGGCCGTCACGCGGGCGCGTCACCACCTCCTGCTCAGCGGCTCGTGGTGGGCCGGCCAGGCGAAGCCGCGCGGACCGGGCGTCTTCCTCCGCGACCTCGAGGAGGCCGGAACGATCCCGCCGCTGCCGACCGAGCCCGCGAGCGAGGAGAACCCGCTCGAGCGGGCCCCGCGCACGTTCCGCTGGCCGCACGATCCGCTCGGCTCCCGCGGCGACCGGGTCCGCGCCGCCGCCGCCCGGGTCTGCAGCGCCGAGCCCGCCCTGCTCGGAGCGCGCGGCGACGACATCCGCCTGCTGCTCGCCGAGCGGGCGGTGCGGCTGGCCGGGGGCGAGCGGACCCCGCTGCCCACCCGCATCCCCGCCTCCCGGTTCAAGGACATCGTCAGCACGCCGGACGAGGTCGCGGCGCAGCTGCGCCGGCCGATGCCGGAGCGCCCCTACCGGCAGACCCGGCTCGGCACGACCTTCCACTCCTGGGTCGAGAACCGCTTCGGCGTCCAGGGCGGGGCCGAGGCGGTCGACACCTTCCCCGACGAGCTCGACGACGCCGGTCCCGCGAGTGTCGAGCAGGAGCGGCTCGACGCCCTGATCGCGACCTTCGAGCGCTCGGAGTGGGCCGACCGGCGCCCGGAGGCGGTCGAGATCGAGATCCACCTCCAGCTCGCCGGCCATGTCGTCGTCTGCAAGCTCGACGCGGTGTACCCGACGGAGGACGGCGTGCAGATCGTCGACTGGAAGACCGGGCGGGCGCCGAAGGACGCCGCCGACCTCGAGCTCAAGCAGTTCCAACTCGCGCTGTACCGGCTCGCCTACTCGCGCTGGCGGGGAGTGCCGCTCGAGAGCGTCGACGCCGTGTTCTACTTCGTCGCCGACGACCTCGTGCTGCGGCCCGAGCGGTTCTACTCCGAGCGCGAGCTCGCGGAGTCGCTCTCCTCGGCGACGGGAGCGAGCCCGCGGCCGTGAGCGGAGGAGCCCGTGCGGGCTCCCGGCGTGCGGTTGAGCAGCTCCTCGACCTCCGAGACCTCCAGCACCGGGCCGGTGTCGGTCGAGAGGGGCGCGGAGAGGTCGCCGAGCACGCTGTCGACCAGCGTGTCCAGCATCGCGACCGCGTCGTCCACGATGGCGGAGTCGTCGGTCTCGGTGCCGTGCAGCAGCCAGCGGGCGAGCTCGAGCTCGGCGTAGAGCTGGGCGCGCTGGCGGATCGTGCGGTCCACCGCTCCCGCGCGCATCCGGGAGTAGGCCGAGAGCGCCGTCTCGGAGCCCGGGGCGCTCAGCAGCCAGTGCAGGTCGCGCGCCGGGTCGCCGACCCGCAGTGCCGCCCAGCCGAGCACGGCCGCGACCACGTCGCCCGAGCGGAGGAAGGAGTCGGCCGTCATCGAGCCGTTCACCACGGTCGGGTCGAACTGCCAGAGCGCCTCGTCGGAGGAGGCCGACTCCCAGCGCGCGACGAGCGCCGCCGGGACGTGGCCGGTGTCGGCCGCGCGCTCGATCACGGCGACCGTCTCGTTCACGCTGTCGCGCGCGGTCGCGATCGGCAGGCCCGCCTCCTGGACGAACGACACCGGGAGCGAGTGGATCGCTCCGACGGCCCGGCCGATCGAGTCGGCGAGCCCGCTCTGCGCGGCCACGTCGTCGATGAGGACGCGGTCGCCCTCGAGGTACTCGTAGACGACCGCGCGGGTGCCGTCGAACGGCGTCTGCCCCACGCTCTCCTGCAGATCGAACGGCAGTCGGCTGCGGATGCCGGCGGTCAGCGCCCGGAGCGCGACGAGGTCGCCGAGCTGCTCCTGCTCCGCCAGCGCGGACGTCGGCACGCGCACGACGAGGCGGGCGCCCTCGCGCGTCGTCAGCAGGGCGGAGTCGAAGTCGCCGTGCGTCGAGGACGTGAAGGGGCGCGCGGAGCGGACGTCGAGGCCCTCGACGGCCGAGGTGGCCAGCGCGGCTAGAGTGAGATGGGATCTGGCCATGGTTTCCAGGGTAGGCGGCTCGTGCCCGGCCGGCCCGCCGCCACGCGCTGTCCCGCCGATGCCGTCGAAGGCCCGCGACAGCGGTCCTCGCGGCCCCCGTCACGAAATGAGCCCCGGATGTCACTGCCCTTCGCCGATCGCCTCCCGCTCTCGCGACAGGCGGCCGATCGCGACGGCGTCGGACGCTCGCGGCCCGCGCTCTTCGACGAGCTGCTCGCCGATCCCGCCACCCGCGTGCTCGTCCTGCACCACGACCGGACCCTGGTCGAGGCCGACAGCCTCCTCCTGCGCCGCCCCGAGGACGTGACCGCCGGCACCCTCCGGATCTACCTCGGCCGCACACTCGCGGAGGCCCCCGGCGAGCCGGTCGGCACCCCCGTGATCGCGACGGTCCTCACCGACGCGGCCGCCGCCGAGCTCGAGCCCGACGAGGAGCGGTGGAGCGGCCTGCGCCCGATCGCCGAGCGCCTGAGCGACCGCGACGCGGGCCTGTTCACCGAGGCCCTCGCCATCGCGAACTGGCACGCCTCGCACGGCTACTCGCCCCGCAACGGCGATCCGACCGTCGTCGAGCAGGGCGGCTGGGTCCGCCGCTCGCCCACCGACGGCAGCCAGGTCTTCCCGCGGACCGACCCGGCGATCATCGTCTGCGTCCTCGACGCGGACGACCGGCTCCTCCTCGGCTCGAACGCGATGTGGGGCACCGGCCGCTTCTCCCTCCTCGCCGGCTTCGTCGAGCCGGGCGAGTCGCTCGAGGCCGCCGTGATCCGTGAGATCGGCGAGGAGTCGGGCATGCGCGTCGTCGACCCGCAGTACCTGGGCTCGCAGCCCTGGCCCTTCCCCGCCTCCCTCATGGTCGGCTTCACCGCCCGCCTCGCCGAGGACCAGTCCCCGGAGGACCTGCTCCCGGACGGCGAGGAGATCGTCGAGCTGCGCTGGTTCACCCGGCAGCAGCTGCACGACTCCCTCGAGTCCGTGCTGCTGCCCGGCCGCTCGTCCATCGCCCGCGCGATGATCGAGGACTGGTACGGAGGCGAGCTGGAGAACGGCCCGATCGCGTGACCCTGCTCGACGGACTCGACGAGGGGCAGCGCGAGGCGGCGGAGGCGCTGCTGGGACCGGTCTGCGTCCTCGCGGGCGCGGGCACCGGCAAGACCCGGACGATCACGCACCGCATCGCTCACGGAGTGGCGACCGGCGTCTACACGCCGGGCCGCGTCATGGCCCTGACCTTCACCAGCCGCGCCGCGGCCGAGCTGCGCTCGCGCCTGCGGGTGCTCGGCGCCGGCGGCGTCCAGGCCCGCACCTTCCACGCCGCCGCCCTCTCGCAGCTCGGCTACTTCTGGCCGCAGCTGGTGGGGGGCACGATGCCCCAGCTTCTCGACGGCAAGGCCCGCCTGCTCGGGCACGCGGCCGAGCGGCTCCGCCTGAAGCTCGACACGGCGACGCTCCGCGACCTCTCGGCCGAGATCGAGTGGCGGAAGGTGTCCGCCCTCTCCCTCGAGCAGTACGCCGTCGCCGCCCGCACGCGCCCCCTGCCCGGACGGCTCACCCTGGAGCAGACGGTCGCGCTCGTGGACGAGTACGAGGGGCTGAAGGACCAGCGCCGCCAGATCGACTTCGAGGACGTCCTGCTCGTGACCGCCGGGATGCTCGAGTCCGAGCCCGCGATGGCGATGCAGGTGCGCGAGCAGTACCGCTTCTTCGTCGTCGACGAGTACCAGGACGTCTCGCCGCTGCAGCAGCGGCTCCTGGAGCTCTGGCTCGGCGACCGGAGCGACCTCTGCGTCGTCGGCGACGCCAGTCAGACCATCTACTCCTTCGCGGGTGCGCGGGCCGACTACCTCCTCGACTTCCCGTCCCGCTGGCCGGCCGCCACCGTCGTGCGCCTGGAGGAGAACTACCGCTCGGCCGTGCCGATCGTGCAGACCGCGAACCGCCTCATGCGGGGCAGGCCCGGCGCGCTCTCGCTCCACGCCGTCGCCGCGGCCGAGGCGCCGGAGCCCGCGATCGACGCCTACCCGGACGACATCGCGGAGGCGCGCGGCATCGCGGCGCGGGTCGCGGCCGACATCGAGGCGGGGGTGCGCCCCTCCGACATCGCCGTGCTCTTCCGCACCAACAGCCAGTCGGCGGTCATCGAGCACGCCCTGCACGAGCGGGGAGTGAGCGCGCACATGCGCGGCGGCAAGCGCTTCTTCGACCTCCCCGAGGTGAAGCAGGCCGTGATGCAGCTGCGCGCGGCGTCCGTGTCGATCAGCGGCGAGCCGCTGTTCAAGTCGGTGAGCGACGTCCTCCGCTCGCTCGGCTGGAGCGCCGAGCCGCCGTCGGCGCCCGGTGCGGTGCGCGACCGGTGGGAGTCGCTGGACACGCTGGCCCGCCTCGTCGACGAGGCTCCTTCCGGATGGACCTTCCGGCAGTTCACCGACGACCTGATCGCGCGCCAGCAGGTGCATCACGAGCCGGACCGCGGCGCGGTCACCCTCGCCACGCTGCACTCGGCGAAGGGCCTCGAGTGGGAGTCGGTGCACCTGATGGGGCTCGCCGAGGGTCTGCTGCCGATCTCGTACGCCGCCGGCCTCGAGGCGATCGACGAGGAGCGGCGCCTCCTCTACGTCGGCATCACCCGGGCCCGCCTGCGCCTGCGCCTGTCGTGGGCGCGCTCGACGGTCGGCCGCGTCACGCGGAGGGAGCCGTCGCGCTTCCTCGAAGAGCTCGGCACGCGCACTCGGGGTGCGGCTCCCGCTCCCGCACGGTGAAGGCTCCGGAGGCGTCGCTGTAGATCCGCTCGGCCGCGCGGAGCCCGCGCCAACCCGCGAGGAGCCGCCGCAGCACGGCGTCGGCGGCCGCCACGGCGATCGCCGCGCCGGCGAGGGGCGTGCGAGTGGGAGCCGAGCGGCCGAGCACCTGGATCACGAGGCGCGCGCGATCCGGATCGAGGTCCATGCGGTCCCGCTCGGCGCAGTGCAGGCACGGTCCGGACCCCGGCTCCACCAGGGGTCCGAGGCGCACCGATTCGTCGCCGAACACGACCGCCAGGTGCGGCACGTCGGCCGCGAGCCAGTGCGCGGCGCGGACGGGGGCGACGGCGAAGTCGGCGATCAGGACGGCGAGGTCCGGCGTCCCGTCGTCGGCGAGCAGCGAGCAGCCCTCGCTCCGGAGCAGTGTTCGCAGTGCGTCCGGTGCCGCGCCCGTCCCCTCGACGACGACCCGCGGTGCCGGGGGAGGGCCGGGCTCGATGCTGCGCAGCAGGACCGGCCGGAGCGCCTCGAGCACCTCGTCGACCCGCGCCTCGCTCGCTCCGGCGCGCGTCGCGATCAGGCGGACGGTGCCGGCGCTGGTGCCCACGCGGAGCGCGTCGAGCAGGAGCTCCTCCGGGTAGCCGACGCCGTCCAGGACCGCGTGCGGACGGTCCAGGCCGAGCTGCACCGCGGTCGCGGAGCGCCAGAGCAGAGGGAGTCGAGGATCGAGCCGGAGCACCATCCGGCGATCATGGCCGAGACCGGCCCGGCGCCGCGGGAGTTGTCCACAGGCGGGCGCCGGACGGGGATCAGACGGGGCGGTCGCCCGTGGGGGAGGAGCCGCGGTCGTCGTCGTCCGGCGAGCCGGCGTCGTCGGCCGTGTCCGGAGCGTCTCCGGAGGCACCGTCGCGCTCGCGCGGCATCGTGCCGTTCAGCAGGTCCTCCAGCGCGCGGTCCATCTCGTCGGGCTCCGGGGTCTCGCCGCGGGCCTCGGCCGTGAGCCGGGCGACGAGCGCGCTCGGGTCGTCCAGGTCCTCCGAGCCGGGGAGCAGGTCGGGGTGCGACCAGAGCGAGTCGCGGGCCTCGGGCCCGACGGCGTCGGTCACGGCCTGCCACATCGCGGCGGCCTCGCGGAGGCGGCGCGGGCGCAGCTCCAGGCCGACGAGGGTCGCGAAGGCGGACTCGGCCGGTCCGCCGGAGGCGCGGCGGCGACGGACCGTCTCGGCGATCGCCCCGGCGCTGGGCAGGCGCGTGGTCGCCGCCGCGGTGACGACGTCGACCCAGCCCTCGATGAGGGCGAGGACGGTCTCGAGCCGGCCGTGCGCGGCGAGCTGCTCCTCCGTCTTCGGCGGGATGAGCGCGCCGGAGGTCATCGCGTCGCGGAGCTCCTCGGGGTTCGACGGGTCGAAGCCCTCGGCCAGCTCCTCGAGGCGGGTGGTGTCGATGCTGATCCCGCGCGCGAAGTCGGTGATCTGCGAGATGAGGGCGAGGCGGAGCCACTTGCCGTGGCGGAACAGGCGGGCGTGCGCGAGCTCGCGGACCGCCAGGTACAGCTGCACCTGGTCCAGCGGGATGTCGAGGCCCTCGCCGAACGCGGCGACGTTCTGCGGCAGGATCGCCGCGTCGTTCTCCTCCAGCAGCGGGATGCCGATGTCGCCGCCCGAGACGACCTCGGCGGCGAGCTGCCCGACGACCTGGCCCAGCTGCAGGGCGAACAGGGTGCCGCCGATCCCGCGCATCATGCCCTCGGCGCCGGCGATCATCGCCTGCATCTCCTCCGGGGCCTGCTCGCGGAGCACGCGGGTCAGCGCGTCCGAGATGCTCAGCGCCACCGGCTCGGCGAGCTGGGTCCAGACCGGCATCGTCAGGGAGATCCACTCGAGGCGGCTGATCGAGCGCGGCGTGCGGCTCAGCTCGGAGACGTACGCGACCTCGTCCAGCCAGAGCGCGGCGACGCCGAAGGCCGCGTCGATCGGCGCCCGCACGGAGTCGGACACCGGCGCGGACTCGGCGCGCGCGAGCTGCTTCGCCTGCTCGAGCGAGAGCGTCCAGTTGACGCCGCCGTCGCCGTTCTGCTGCATCGCGCTCTGCAGCTGCGAGAGCAGGTTCTGCAGGGCTACCGGATCGTTCGGCAGGCCCGCCGCACCGGCGAGCTGCGAGGGGTCGACCGGGCCGTTCCCCGAGAGGAACTGCCGCAGCATCTCCCGGAACTCGTCCTCGGAGCCGCCGCCCGCTCGGTCCGCACTGTCGCCATCGGCCATCGGGATCAGCCCTCCGTCGCTCACGTGAATCCGGTCGCCGCACCGCTTCCGCGGCCCTGCACGGGGCGCCGGTTCCGGCGCGACTCCCAGTCGTGCAAGCTACGTTAGCCCGAGCGCCCGGGGCCTCGGCGTGCAGAGCACCGCTCGGGCCCAGCCCGCTTCCGCCCGCCGCGAACATCCCGGCGGAGCCGCTCCACCCGTTGCCAGAAAGGCCCCCGTGTCGCTGTTCTCCGACGACCCGCGCCCCTCCTCCTCCCCGCGCCGCCCGTGGGTCGGACCGGTCGTCCTCCTCTCGGGAGTCGCCCTCGTGGTCGGCCTGGGCGTCGCGCCCGCCCCCTACGTGATCGAGCAGCCCGGCCCGGTCTTCGACACCCTGGGCAGCAGCAAGGACGTCCCCCTCATCTCGATCCCGGACCGCACCACCTACCCCACGGCCGGCACGCTCGACATGCTCACCGTCTCGGTCGTCGGCAACCCGCAGAGCCTCCCCAACTGGGTCGAGGTCGCGAGCGCCTGGTTCGACCGGACCAAGGCGGTCGTCCCGGTCGACGCGATCTTCCCTCCCTCCTCCACGGTCGAGGAGCGCGACGAGGCGAACCAGGCCGAGATGACCGACTCCCAGCAGGAGGCGATCGCCGCCGCGCTCACCGAGCTCGGCCACCCCGTCGAGCAGCGCGTCTCGGTCGTGCAGGTGCCCGAGGGCTCCCCTGCCGAGGGCGTCCTGGAGGCGGGGGACGAGATCCTCGCGGTCGCCGGGACCCCTGTCGCCGACGCGACCGCCCTGCGCGCGACCCTGCAGACCCTGGGCACCGGCTCCCCGGTGCAGATCAGCATCGAGCGCGAGGGCGCACGGCAGGAGGTGGAGGTCACGCCGCGCGACTCGAACGGCGCCGCCGTCATCGGCGTCCTCCCCGGCGCGGCCTTCGACTTCCCGTTCGAGGTCGACATCCAGCTGGACGACGTGGGCGGGCCGAGCGCCGGGATGATGTTCGCCCTCGGGATCATCGACAAGCTCACCGAGGGCGAGCTCAACGGCGGGCGGAGCGTCGCCGGGACCGGCACGATCGACGCGGCCGGCGAGGTCGGCGCCATCGGCGGGATCCGCCAGAAGCTCTACGGGGCGAAGGGCGCCGGCGCGGAGTACTTCCTCGCACCCGCGACCAACTGCAACGAGGTCGTCGGCCACGTCCCCGACGGGCTCGACGTGCTCGCGGTCTCGACCCTCGACGACGCCCTCGCCGCCCTGAAGGGCATCGCCGCGGGCGACACCTCCGGCCTGCCGGACTGCAGCACCGCCGCTCCCCTCGACTGATCCCACCCGCCGACCCCGGGTCGACGCCCAGGTGAGCCGGACAGCCGTCGCATAGCATGGGTGGCCTCCCCTCACATCTCGACAGCAAGAGGCCCTCACGTGAGTTCCACAGCAACCGAAACCCCGCCGCGGAAGAGACGGAGCGTCCTCGCCGTCACTGTCGTGGTGGTGGCCTTCCTGGTGGTGGCGTTCTTCGTCTTCGCCGGTCTGTACACCGACATCCTCTGGTACGACCAGCTCGGCTTCCTCTCCGTCCTCACGACGCAGTGGGCGGCGGCGGGGGGGCTCTTCGTCATCGGCTTCGTCGCCATGGCCGTGCCGGTGTTCATCAGCCTGATGCTGGCGTACCGCCTCCGGCCGGTCTATGCGAAGCTCAACTCGCAGATCGACCGCTACCAGCAGGTCGTGGAGCCGCTGCGGCGCCTGGCCACCTTCGGGATCCCCGCGGTGCTCGGCCTCTTCGCCGGCGTGTCCTCCGCCACCCGCTGGCAGACGAGCCTCACCTTCTGGAACCGCACGCCCTCGGGCACCACGGATCCGCAGTTCGGCCTCGACACGTCGTTCTACCTCTTCGAGCTGCCCTTCTACCAGAGCATCGTCGGCTTCGCGTCGGCGGTCCTCCTGATCTCGGCGTTCGCGACCCTCGCCACCGGCTACCTCTACGGAGCGATCCGGGTGAACGGCCGCGAGATCCGCATCTCGAAGGCCTCGCGCATCCAGCTGGCGGTCATCGCCGCCCTCTACCTCGCCGTGCAGGCGGTCAGCCTCTGGCTCGACCAGTACGCGACGCTCGCGCAGCAGGGGCCCCGCATCACCGGCGCCACCTACTCGACCGTCAACGCGACGATCCCGGGCCTGCAGATCCTGGCCGGCATCGCTGCGCTGGTCGCGATCCTCTTCGTCGTCACCGCCTTCATCGGCCGCTGGCGCTTCCCGGTCATCGGCACCGCGCTGCTTATCGTGTCGAGCCTGCTCGTCGGCTCCCTCTACCCGTGGATCGTGCAGAAGTTCCAGGTCGAGCCCAACGAGCGCACGCTCGAGCAGCCCTTCATCCAGAACAACATCGACATGACCCGCCAGGCCTACGGGGTCAGCGACGTCGACGTCATCCCCTACGAGGCGACCACCGACGCGGAGCCGGGCGCCCTGCGCTCGGACGCCGAGACCACCGCGAACATCCGCATCCTCGACCCCGCCGTGGTCACCGACGCGTTCTCGCAGCTGCAGCAGTTCCGCCAGTACTACAAGTTCGGCGACACGCAGAACGCGCTCGACGTCGACCGCTACTCCATCGACGGATCGACGCAGGACGCCGTGGTCGGCGTCCGCGAGCTGAACCTCAACGGCCTCGGCACCAACCAGACCTGGTACAACCAGACGCTCGTCTACACGCACGGCTACGGCCTGGTCGCCGCCTACGGCAACCAGCGCTCGGCCGACGGCGAGCCGGTGTTCATCGAGTCCGGCGTCCCGACCACGGGCGACCTCGGCGACTACGAGCCGCGGATCTACTTCGGCGAGAACTCCCCGCCGTACTCGATCGTGGGCGGCAACGACTCGCGCGACATCGAGCTCGACTACCCCTCGGGCACCGACGGCGCGCAGCAGACCTACACGACCTTCGACGGCGAGGGCGGCCCCGCTCTCGACAACGTCTTCAAGAAGCTCGTCTACGCGATCAAGTTCCAGTCCGAGCAGATCTTCCTCTCGGACGGCGTGAACGACGACTCGCAGATCCTCTACGACCGCGATCCCGTGCAGCGCGTCCAGAAGGTCGCGCCGTACCTCAAGCTCGACTCCGACGCCTACCCGACCGTCGTCGACGGCCGCGTGAAGTGGGTCGTCGACGGGTACACCACCTCGGCCGACTACCCGTACTCGGAGGTGCAGAGCCTCTCGCAGGCGATCGCCGACACGAACACGCAGCAGCAGTTCCCGACCGACGACGTCAACTACATCCGCAACTCGGTCAAGGCGACGGTCGACGCGTACGACGGCAGCGTCACGCTCTACGCGTGGGACACCGAGGACCCGATCCTGCAGACCTGGCAGAAGATCTTCCCGACCACGGTGAAGCCCGTGAGCGACATGTCGGGCGAGCTGCTCAGCCACGTCCGCTACCCGGAGGACCTCTTCAAGGTCCAGCGCGCGGTCCTCGGCACCTACCACGTCACCGACGCGGGCTCCTTCTACTCCCGCGAGGACGCCTGGGCGACGCCGAACGACCCGACCAGCGGAGCCGCGACCACGGCCGCCGCGACCGGCACCAGCCTGCAGCCGCCGTACTACCTGACGCTGCAGACGCCGGACCAGGACGTCCCGTCGTACTCGCTCTACTCGACGTACATCCCGGCGAGCGTCCAGGGCGCGCAGGCCAGTCGCAACGTGCTGACCGGCTACCTCGTGGCCGACTCCGACGCCGGCTCGACGGCGGGCTCCGTGGCCGACGGCTACGGCACCCTCCGCCTGCTCGAGCTGCCGAAGGACGACACAGTGCCCGGTCCCGGCCAGGTGCAGAACGCCTTCACGACCGACCCGACGGTCGCGAACGAGCTGAACATCCTCTCCCGCGGCGACACCACCGTCACGAGGGGCAACCTGCTCACGCTGCCGGTCGGCGGCGGCCTGCTCTACGTCCAGCCGATCTACGTGCGCTCCAACGGAGACACGAGCTTCCCGCTCCTGCAGAAGGTGCTGGTCGCGTTCGGCGACGACATCGCCTTCGAGGACACCCTCGACGCGGCCCTCGACAGCCTCTTCGGCGGCGACTCGGGAGCCGACGCGGGCGACACCGGCACGCCGACGACTCCGGACGCGGGCACCGGCACCTCGGGCGGCGACACCGGAGGCGACGCGGGCGGCACGACCGGCGGGACCGGCACCACGCCGACCACGGGGGACCAGACGGCGCTCCAGCAGGCGCTGAACGACGCTCGCGACGCCCTCGCGGCCCGGGAGACGGCGCTCAAGTCCGGTGACCTGACCGCGTTCGCGGCGGCCGACGAGCAGCTGACCGAGGCGCTCTCGCGGGCGCTGCAGGCCGAGGGCGGCCAGTAGCCCGCATGGTGCAGGTCGACCGCGGCGAGCACCTCCGCTCGGGGGAGTGGCTCGAGCTCAACCGCACGTACTGGGAGGAGCGCACCGGCGAGGGTGCGCTCCACCCGGAGCTCGTCGCCGCGGCGCTCCGCGGCCCCGGGCCGCGGATACTCCAGCTCGGCTCGGGCGACGGGCTCGACGCGCTCGAGCTCGCCCAGCGCGGCGCCCGCGTGGTGGGCGTCGACTTCTCGATGCCGGCCGTGCGCCGAGCACGCGCCGCCGCAGCGGAGCGGGACCTCGCCGGCTCCGCCCGCTTCATCTGCGCGAACCTCTACGAGCTGCGGCACATGCTGCCGGAGCCCGACTCGTTCGACGTGGTGCTCAGCAGCGCCGGCGTCGTCTCGTGGCTCCCCGACCTGGAGGAGTGGGCGCGGCTGGTGGAGTGGTTCGTCGCCCCCGGCGGCGCGGTGCTCGTCGCCCCGTCGTCGTCCGCTCTCGTCGACGCCGACGTCCGCACCTGGTCGCGCACCTCGTCCGAGCTCGCAGCCGCCCTGACGGCGGTCGGGCTGAGCGTGGACGGGAGCGCCGTGCTGCGCGCCGCCAAGCCCGCCTGAGTCCGGAGCCCGCTCCCACCGCCGCGTCGATTTGCATCGGCGCCGGAACGCGTGTAATGTCTCTTCTTGTGCCGCGGGGTGGAGCAGTTCGGTAGCTCGCTGGGCTCATAACCCAGAGGTCGTAGGTTCAAATCCTGCCCCCGCAACAAGAAAGCGAAAGCCGGTCCTGAGAAGGGCCGGCTTTCGTCGTTAACGCCGGTCCGAGAACGGCGATCAGCGGCCGGGGCGCCCGGGCGGCGCGTCAGTCGGCCGCGATGACGCTGAGCACGTTCCCCGACGGATCGCGGAACCAGCAGATCGTCGGTCCGTGGCCGCGCATCACCCCGTCCGCATCGGTCGGCAGCGACGGGTCGTCGTAGATCGCCGTGGCGACGCCCGCCGCGTGCAGCTCGGCGACCGCGGCGTCGACGTCCTCCACCGAGAAGTTCAGGATCGTGAACGACGCCGGCGCGTGGTCCGGCTTCGGGTACGCGATCGCGCGGCCTCCGCCCGGCAGCCGGATGTCGAGGATCCCCATCGCGTTCACCTCGACCTCGAGCCCGAGCACTCCGCCGTAGAAGGCCCGCGCCGCCTCCACATCGTCCACGCTGAAGCCGCTGAACGCCCTCTCGCTCCGGATCATCGCCGTCCTCCGTCCCGCGGCCGCACCGTCGCGCCCGCTCCGCTCCGGACGCTACTCCGGTCACCCGCCCGCGTCACCGTCGGATCCGTCCGCGGCGCCGCCGACCGCGAGCCGAGCCCGCTCGACCCGCCTCCGCGGACCGGACTCCCGACGCTCCGCGCCAGCGCGTGTGCCGGACCGGCCCTCACGTTAGGCTCGACCCCGATGCGAGGGGTGCTGCTGTGAGGGACGAACGCGGGGAAGACGGCTCGAACGAGGGAGTCGGCGACCAGCCGACCCGACGGAGCCCGCGGCAGGCGCCGCATGCGCTGCCCGCGGCGCGCGTCGCCACTCCGGTCCTCACGCCCGTCCGCCCTGTGCGGCGCCGCCGGGGCCGCGTCTTCCGGACGACCGTCAGCACGGTCGCCCTCGCCGCCATCGCGGGCCTGGTGGCCGTCTCCGCGCTCCCCGCCTACTCCGTCGATCCGGTGCCCGACTCGCAGGCCGCGGTCGAGGCCGCCGCCCGCGTGCAGGCGCTCGGCAACCAGAAGCTCACCGTCGCGCCGACCGCCCTCCAGGAGCAGGTCATCCGCGACTCCTTCACCGCGCCGACCCAGGCCCAGCTCGACGAGGCCGCCGCCCAGGCGCGGGCGCTCGCCGCCGCGGAGCAGGCCGCCCGCGACGCCGAGACCGCCCGCCTGGCTCAGGAGGCGCAGGCCGCGGCAGGCACGACCGGCACGGACGGCGCCGCCGCGGGCAGCGGCGGCTCCAGCACCTCGGTCACGCCCCGCGAGGAGGGTGACGACTACCCCTGGCGCGACCAGCTCACCGACGACCAGGGCGGCGGCCTCTCGCCGCTGCGGTACTACTACCGCGAGTGCGTCGACTTCGTCGCCTGGCGGATCAACCGCGACCAGGGCTCGACGAGCGCCCCCTTCAAGTGGACCTGGGGCAACATGACCCCGGGCGGCGGCAGCGCCTACGCGTGGGCCGGCCAGTGGGCCTCCCACGGCTGGGTGACCAGCAGCACGCCCGTCCCCGGCGCGGTCGCCTGGTTCACCGGCAATCACGTCGCGTACGTGCAGGCCGTCAACTCCGACGGCACGGTCTCGCTCGAGGAGTACAACTGGGGCAACGACCACGCGTACCACAAGCGGACCATCCCGGCCTCCCAGGTCGCGCTCTTCCTCTACCCGCCGAGCTGATGACCGGCGCCGTCGGCATGGCCGTGGCGCAGTTCGCTCCCACGCAGGACCGGGAGGCGAACCTCGCGACGATCGGGCGCCTGGCCCGGATCGCCGCCGAGCGCGGCGCGAGCCTCGTGGTGCTGCCGGAGTACAGCTCCGCCTTCACCGATCCGCTCGGGCCCGAGCTGGTCGCCGCGGGCGAGGCGCTCGACGGGCCGTTCGTCACGGGTCTCGCAGCCCTCGCGCGCGAGCTCCGGATCCACCTCGTCGCGGGCATGGTCGAAGCGGTCGACGGCCACCGCATCGCGAACACGCTCGTCGCGCTCGACCCCGAGGGCGTGCTCGTCGCCCGCTACCGCAAGCTGCACCTGTACGACGCCTTCGGCCGGACCGAGTCGGAGTGGGTCGCCGCGGGAGAGATCGCCGCGCCCGAGACCTTCGTGGTCGGCGGCCTCGTCGTCGGCCTGCAGACCTGCTACGACCTGCGCTTCCCCGAGGTCAGCCGCTGGCTGGTCGACGCCGGGGTCGACGTCATCGCGGCACCGGCCGAGTGGGTGCGCGGCCCGCTCAAGGAGGCGCACTGGCGGACGCTGGTCACCGCTCGCGCGCTCGAGAACACGGTCTACCTCGTCGCAGCCGACCAGACGCCGCCGATCGGGGTCGGCACGAGCATGATCGTCGATCCGATGGGCGTCGAGATCGCCACTCTCGGCGAGGTCGAGGACGTCGCCGTCGCCTGGGTCTCACGCGAGCGGATCGACGCGGTGCGCGCGACGAACCCGGCTCTGGCGCTGCGGCGCTTCCGGGTGCTCCCGCTCTGAGCGCCGCCACCGCCGCCACTGCGCCGGGGAGCCGGCCGCATCCGGTGCCGCCGGCTCCTCAGCGCGCCATCCGGGCGAGGCCCGCGACCGCCGTCTCCAGCACCTCGAACCGCTTGCAGAACGCGAAGCGGACCAGCGACCGGTAGGCAGCGGCGTCCTCGGGGCGGCAGAACGCCGACACGGGCACCGCCACCACTCCCGCGAGCTCCGGGAGCGCCCGGCAGAGCGCGACTGCGTCGTCGTAGCCGAGCGGTGTCGCGTCCGCGACGACGAAATAGCCGCCCGAGGACGGCGCGACGCCGAAGCCGGCCGCGGCCAGGCCCGCCGACAGCAGGTCCTTCTTGGCCGCCAGCGTCCGCGCCACGCCGGTGAAGAAGGCGTCCGGGAGCCCGAGCCCGAGGGCGACGGCCCCCTGGAACGGCGAGCCGCTGACGTAGGTGAGGAACTGCTTGACCGCGAGGACGGCCGTGATCAGCTCGCGCGGGCCCGTGACCCAGCCGATCTTCCAGCCCGTGGTGCTGAAGGTCTTGCCCGCCGAGGAGACGGAGAGCGTCCGCTCGAAGGCTCCGGGAAGGGAGGCGAGCGGGACGTGCGGAGTGTCGAAGCGCAGGTGCTCGTAGACCTCGTCCGTCACGATCAGGGCGTCGTGCCGCTCGGCGAGCCGCACGATCAGCTCGCGGGTCTCTGCCGGGAGGACGGCACCGGTCGGGTTGTGCGGGTCGTTCACCAGGATGACCCTTGTCCTGTCGCTCACCGCGGCGGTCAGCTCGTCGTGGTCGACCGTGAAGGAGGGGCCGCGCAGGAGCACGGTGCGGTGCACCCCTCCGGCGAGGGCGATCAGGGCTCCGTAGGCGTCGTAGTGCGGAGTGAAGGTGAGGACCTCGTCGCCCGGCTCGAGCAGGCCCAGCAGAGCCGCGGCGAGGGCCTCGGTGGCACCCGTGGTGACGAGGACCTCGCCGTCGGGGTCGAGGGCGATCCCGGAGAAGCGCAGCCGGTGCGCGGCGATCGCCTCGCGCAGCACGGGGAAGCCGGGACCCGGCGGGTACTGGTTGATGCCCGACGCGATGGCGGCACGCGCGGCGTCGAGGATCTCGCGCGGGCCGTCCTCGTCCGGGAAGCCCTGGCCGAGGTTCACCGCTCCGGTGCGCAGGGCGAGCGCGCTCATCTCGCTGAAGACGGTGGCGGCGACCTCGCCGCCGGGGCCGAGGAGGCCGGCGCCCGCCGCGGCGCGGGACCAGGATCCGGGAATGCTCACGTGCCCAGTGTGCCCGCTCGGGGCGTCCGGCCGGTTTCATTTCCCGCTCGCAGGCCCGTCATAAGAAACGCCCAGGTACGATCGCCAAGCTATCCCCGCTTGGAAGGAGCAGCACCCATGACCGAGAGTCACGAGGGTCCTCGTCAGCCGGAGGAACCCACCACGCCGACGGAGTCCGGCGCCCGAGAGGCGACTGAGCGCACCCACGGCGAGAGCTCCGGAGCGTCGTCCTCGACCACCGGGCCCACCGAGCCGATCCACCAGGGCGGAGCGCACCGCGAGAGCGGGAACCCGACCGTCCCCTACCCCTCCTCCTCGGCCCCCCAGCCGCCGTACACGCCGAACGCGACGGCCGGCAACGAGGCGCAGCCCGTCTCCCAGCCCGCCCGCTACGGGCAGTACGCGCCGCCGGCGGCGAACACCCTGCACGGCTCCGAGGAGCCGCCCTCCTCGAGCCCCTTCGGCCCCGGCGCCGAGTACACCCCCGCCCCCACCGCCACGAAGCGCCGAGCCGGAGTGGGCGTCGTCGCGGCGCTCGCCATCGGCGCGGTCGTCGGCGGAGTCGCGGGAGCCGGCGTGTTCGGCCTCTGGTCCGCCTCCAACGGCGGCGGGACCCGCGTGGTCTCCGCCGGCGGCTCCCAGACGATCACGGTCAACAACGCCGAGGACGCGACGACCGCCACTGCGGTCGCCGCCAAGGCCACTCCGAGCGTCGTCACCATCGCGGTGAGCGGCAGCTCCTCCGCCGGCACCGGCTCCGGCATCGTGCTCTCGAAGGACGGCTACGTCCTGACCAACACCCACGTGGTCACCCTCGACGGCGAGATCGCGAACGGCACCGTGTCGGTCACCACCAGCGACGGCCGGATCTTCGACGCGACCGTCGTGGGCACGGACCCGACCCTCGACCTCGCCGTCATCAAGCTGACCGGCGCGACCGACCTCAGCCCGATGACGTTCGCGGACTCCACCAAGATCAACGTCGGCGACACGGCGGTCGCCATCGGCGCCCCGCTCGGCCTCTCCGGCACCGTGACCGACGGCATCGTCAGCGCGCTCAACCGCAGCATCCAGGTCGCCTCCTCGGCGGCTCCGGACGACTCGGGCGACAGCTCGAGCGGCGGCACCGAGAGCCCGTTCAACTTCGACATCCCGGGCCAGCAGGCGCCGACCCAGGCGAAGAGCACCATCTCGCTGCCCGTCATCCAGACGGACGCGGCGATCAACCCGGGCAACTCCGGCGGCGCGCTGCTCGACAGCGACGGCGAGCTGATCGGCGTGAACGTCGCGATCGCGAGCGCCGGCCAGTCCTCCTCGAGCGGCCAGTCCGGCAACATCGGAGTCGGGTTCGCGATCCCCAGCGCGATCGCGGAGCGCATCGCGAAGGAGATCATCGCGAACGGCTCGGCCTCGCACGGCCTGCTCGGCGCGAGCGTCTCGGACTCGACCGCGGACGTCCTCGGCGCCCGCATCGAGGAGGTCTCCGGAGGCGGTGCCGCGCAGGCGGCCGGTCTCGCCAAGGGCGACATCATCACCGCGATCGACAGCACTCCGATCACGAGTGCGTCCGACCTCACCGCGCAGGTCCGCGCGCAGGCCGCGAACGCCGCGGTCGAGCTGACCTACGTCCGCAACGGCCAGAGCTACCAGGCGAAGGCGACGCTGGGCCAGATGGCCGCCGGCTGATCCTCCGACGCCGCGCACAGCCCCTCGAGGATCCGTCCCCGGGGGGCTGTGCTCGGCCACCGCGCACAGCCCCTCGAGGATCCGTCCCCGGGGGGCTGTGCTCGGCCACCGCGCACAGCCCCTCGAGGATCCGTCCCCGGGGGCTGTTCCGCGTCCGGGCCGGGCCCCGGGGCGGGGCGGTCCCCGCTGGTAGGGTGGTGGATCCCTGCGCCCGCGCTCCTCCCGCACGAACTGGACCCATGCAGCCCGAGATCCCGGAAGACGACCTCTCCGACCTGCCCGGCGTCTCCTACGTCATGCCCGTCCTCAACGAGGTCGCGCACGTGCGCGCCGCGGTCGACTCGCTGCTGCACCAGGACTACGCCGGCCCCTTCGACGTCGTCCTCGCCGTCGCCCCGAGCATCGACGGCACGGAGGAGCTCGTCGCCGAGCTGAGCGCGGCCGATCCGCGGATCCGCGTCGTGCCGAACGAGGTCGGCTCCACTCCCGCTGGCCTCAACGCCGCGATCCGCGCCTCGCGCCACCCGGTCGTCGTCCGCGTCGACGCGCACTCCGTCCTGCCGCCCGAGTACGCGCGCACGGCCGTCGAGGCGCTGCAGCGCTCCGGAGCGGCGAACGTGGGCGGGGTGATGGCGGCGGAGGGGCTCACCCCGTTCCAGCGCGCGGTCGCCCGGGCGTACGGCTCGCGCATCGGCCTGGGCGGCACACCGCACCACGTCGGCGGCGAGGAGGGCCCGGCCGACACGGTCTACCTCGGCGTCTTCCGCCGCTCCGCCCTCGAGCGCGCCGGACTGTTCGACGAGCGCTTCAAGCGCGGGCAGGACTGGGAGCTGAACCGGCGGCTGCGCGAGCGCGGCGAGGTCGTCTGGTTCACTCCGCGGCTCACCGTCACCTACCGGCCGCGGCCCTCGATGCGCGCCCTGCTCCGGCAGTTCCTCTCGACCGGGATGTGGCGCGGCGAGCTGACCCGGATGTTCCCGGCCTCGCGGTCACTGCGCTACTTCGCCCCGCCCGTGCTCGTCGCGATGCTCGCCGTCGGGCTGATCGTCGGGCTGGCGGGAGTCCTCCAGGCGCTCGCCGGAGCCGCACCGTGGCTCCTGCTCGGGTTCGCGGTGCCCGTCGCCTACCTCCTCCTGGTCGCGGCGGCCACCCTCGTGGTCGCGCGGCCGGACGGCGCGCGTGCGATGCTGTGGTTCGCCGTGGTCATCCCGGCGGTCCACGTGGCCTGGGGGACCGGCTTCGTGCTCGGCTTCGCCGGGCTGACCAGCAACATCTCAGCCCACCGCCACCAGCCGCGGTCCGACTCGCCGAGGGGCGCATGACCACGACGACGAGACCCCGCTCCATCGCCGAGCTGCGCGCCGTCGCGCAGCCGCCGGAGGTGCGCGGGCGCCGCAACGCCGAGCACTGGACCGCGTCGCTCTACCTGCGCCGCTTCTCGCCGTACCTGACCTGGCTGCTGCTGAAGACCTCGATCTCGGCGAACGGCGTCACCGGGCTGATGATCCTGGTCGGCTGGAGCGCGGCGGCCGCCCTCCTGATCCCCGGGATCGCCGGAGCCGCGCTGGCGCTGCTCCTCGGCCAGCTGCAGATGCTGGTGGACTGCTGCGACGGCGAGGTCGCGCGCTGGCGTCGCACGTCCTCGCCGGCGGGCGTGTTCCTCGACAAGGTCGGGCACTACACGACCGAGGCGCTGATCCCGATCGCGCTCGGGCTGCGGGCGGCGGGCCTCCCGTTCGAGGCGCCGGCGGACTTCCTCTGGACGACGATCGGCTTCGCCCTGGCCCTGGTGATCGTCCTCAACAAGGCGCTCAACGACATGGTGCACGTGGCGCGCGCGAACGCCGGGCTCACGAAGCTGGCCGACACGAAGGGCGAGGCCGTGCCGTCCTCGTCCGGACTGGCGAGCCTGCGCCGGGCGGCCCGCTTCCTGCCCTTCCACCGCCTCTACCACTCCGTCGAGCTGACGATGCTGGCCTTCGCGGCAGCGCTCGTGGGCCTCGTCGTCGGAGCGGGAACGGCCGACCGGGTCCTCGTGGGGGCGCTGCTGCCGCTCGCCCTCCTCGCTCTGGCCGGCCACTTCGTCGCGATCATGGCCTCCAAGCGTGTCCGCTCCTGAGCCCCGGGTCGGCGTCGTCGTCCTGACGCAGGGGACCCGGCCCGACGACCTCGCCGCGGGGCTGGCCGGCGTCCTCGCGCAGGAGGGCGTCGACCTCGACGTCGTCTGCGTCGGCAACGGCTGGGAGCCGGACGGCCTGCCCGAGGGAGTGCGGGCCCTGGCGCTCCCCGAGAACCTCGGCATCCCGGCCGGCCGGAACGCCGGAGTCGACGCCGTCGCGGGGGAGTACCTCTTCTTCCTCGACGACGACGCCCGGATCCCGTCCCCGCGCTTCCTCGTCCACGCGGTCGCGCTGCTCGCCTCGAACCGCCGCATCGGCCTGGTCCAGCCCCGCGTCGACAGCACGGACGGCACGCCGAGCCCGCGGCGCTGGATCCCGCGCATCCTCAAGGGCGACCCCCGCCGCTCCGGCCCCGTCTTCTCGGTCTGGGAGGGAGCGGTCGTGCTGCGGCGCGACGTGTTCACCCGGACGGGCGGCTGGGCGGCTCCCTTCTTCTACGCCCATGAGGGCATCGAGCTGGCCTGGCGGGTCTGGGACACGGGACGCACCGCCTGGTACGCGGGAGAGCTCGTCGCCCAGCACCCGGTCATCCAGCCGACCCGCCACGCCGACTACTACCGGCTGAACGCGCGCAACCGCGTCTGGCTCGCCCGCCGCAACCTCGCGGCGCCTCTGGCGCTCGTCTACGTGGGGTCCTGGACCGCGATCCAGTGCCTCCGCTGGCGTCGCGACCCGTCCGCCCTGCGCGCCTGGTTCGCCGGCTGGCGGGAGGGATGGCGCTCGGATCCGGGCGGCCGGCGCGTCCTCTCGGCTCGGACGGTGCTCCGGATGGCGTTCGCCGGGCGTCCGCCGATCGTCTAGCATCGGGGAATCCGCCCCCGCCGGGGCCCCCGAAAGGACGACGGTGTTCGATTCGACCCAGCTCTCCCCGCCCGAGCGCGCCGAGGCGGAGGCGACCCCTGCCGGACCGGACCTCCTCACGGCGGTCCGCGAGCGCCTCGGCGCCGTCGACGACGAGTTCTCCGGCCGCCTCGACGAGCACCTCCCGCGCCTGGTCGATCTGCTCGCCACGGTGTACGCCGGCCGCGACGACCTCGAGGACCAGCTGGTCGCGATCGTCGAGCTCGCCGCCGCCTCCTGGGAGGAGCGGCCCGAGGAGCTCCGCGCGCTCGACCGCACTCGCGAGCAGCACCCGACGTGGTTCCTCTCGAACAAGGCGCTGGGCGGCGTCTGCTACGTCGACCGCTACGCCGGCGACCTCGAGGGGCTGCGCGCCGAGATCCCGTACTTCCGCGAGATCGGGCTGAACTACCTGCACCTGATGCCGCTCTTCGACGCGCCCGAGGGCGAATCGGACGGAGGGTACGCGGTCTCGAGCTACCGGCGCGTGCGCCCGGACCTCGGCGACATGGAGCAGCTCCGCGGGTTGGCCTCCGAGCTGCGCGAGCAGGGCATCGCGCTCGTGGTCGACTTCGTCTTCAACCACACTTCGAACGAGCACGAGTGGGCGCAGCGCGCGCTCGCCGGCGAGCAGCGCTTCGAGGACTACTACTGGATCTACCCGGATCGGGAGCAGCCCGACGCCTTCGAGCGCACGACGCGCGAGATCTTCCCGGAGGACCACCCCGGCTCCTTCGTCCAGCTGGAGGACGGCCGCTGGGTCTGGACGACGTTCCACCGCTACCAGTGGGACCTGAACTACTCCAACCCCGAGGTGTTCCGGGCGATGGCGGGCGAGATGCTCTTCCTCGCCAACCAGGGGGTCGACGCCCTGCGGATGGACGCGGTCGCGTTCATCTGGAAGGAGCTCGGCACCACCTGCGAGTCGCAGCCTCAGGCGCACCTGCTGCTGCGCGCGTTCAACGAGGTCTGCCGCCTGGCCGCTCCGGCGCTGCTGTTCAAGTCGGAGGCGATCGTGCACCCCGACGAGGTGATCGAGTACATCGACGTCGAGGAGTGCCAGCTCTCGTACAACCCGCTGCAGATGGCGCTCACCTGGGAGGCGCTCGCCACCCGCGACGTCCGCCTCCTCGCGCAGGCGCTCGAGCGCCGGCACGCCCTCCCCGAGGGCACGGCCTGGGTCAACTACGTGCGCGGGCACGACGACATCGGCTGGACCTTCGCCGACGAGGA
This sequence comes from Rathayibacter sp. AY1B6, assembly GCF_002932755.1. NCBI lineage: Bacteria > Bacillati > Actinomycetota > Actinomycetes > Micrococcales > Microbacteriaceae > Rathayibacter > Rathayibacter sp. AY1B6. The sequence goes on along the minus strand of NZ_PSWL01000030.1, from coordinate 18,303 downwards.
CGCCGCCGAGCTCGGGATCGACGCCGCCGGCCACCGCCGCTTCCTCAACGACTTCTACACCGACCGGTTCGACGGCACCTTCGCCCGCGGAGTCCCGTTCCAGGAGAACCCGCGCACCGGCGACCGCCGCGTCTCGGGCACGACCGCGTCCCTCGCCGGAGTGGAGGCGGGCGACGCCTACGGGATCGACCGCGTGCTGCTCGCGCACTCGATCGCCCTGAGCACCGGCGGTCTGCCCCTGCTCTACCTCGGCGACGAGGTCGGCCAGCTCAACGACCACGGCTACCTCGACGACCCGACGACGGTCGGCGACTCGCGCTGGGTGAACCGGCCGCGCCGCCCCGCGGAGCGCTACGACGAGCGCGAGGTCCCGGGGACGGCAGCGAGCGAGGTCTTCGGCGGGCTCCTGCACCTGATCGCCGTGCGCAAGGCCGTGCCGATGTTCGCCGGCACCGAGCTGAGCGTCTTCGACCCGGTCAACGACCACGTGCTCGGCTACCAGCGCCCCGGCGACGGGGAGTCGGTGCTGGTTCTCGCGAACGTGTCGGACGAGGTCCAGGAGGTCGCGGCCGAGCGGTTCGGAGGGTTCGCCGCGGAGGCGGTCGACCTGGTCACCGAGATCGCGGTCGACCTGCGCGAGGGCTTCCGTCTCGCTCCGCTGCAGTTCGTCTGGCTGAGGGTGACCCCGGCCTGATCGGCCCGCCGGACGCCCCCGGCGCGGGGGCCGCCGGTACCCTGGAGCGGATGACTCCCGCTCCCCGTGCCCTGCTCGCCCGCCTCCGCACCGACGCGCGACTCGCGCGCAAGGTGGGCGGCGAGTTGCTCGCGGCCCGCCGGGCCCGCCACGCGGTGGCCCGGCTGCTCGCGGAGCGCGGGCCGCTGCCCGAGGGCCGCTTCGAGATCGGCGTCTACTTCGCCGACGGCGACATCAACCTGTACCAGCTGCGGCAGTGGTACCGACCGCTGGCCGAGCTGGCGCTGACGCACCCGGTCGTCCTGCTCAGCCGCAACGCCGGCGCCGCGGAGGTGCTGCTGCACGAGAGCCCGGTCCCTGTCGCCTACGTCCGCTCCGTCGCCGACCTCGAGAGCACCATCGCGAGCCAGCCGCTGAGGATCGTGCTCTACGTCAACCAGAACGCCCGCAACTTCCAGATGATGCGCTACGGGCGCCGCTGGCACGTCTTCGTCAACCACGGCGAGAGCGACAAGATGTACATGACGACGAACCAGTTCAAGGCGTACGACTACAGCCTGATCGCCGGGGACGCCGCCCTCGCCCGGCTGCACCGCGTGCTCTGGGACTACGACTTCGACAAGCGCGCCCTCGCCATCGGCCGCCCGCAGGCCGACCACTTCGCCGGCGCCGTGCCGCTCACGCCCGACGAGCGGCGCGTGGTGCTCTACGCGCCGACCTGGGAGGGCGACCGCCCCGCCGCGGGTTACGGCTCGATCCGGAGCCACGGCACGGACCTCGTGCGCGGGCTCCTGGCCGACCCGCGGTTCCGGCTCGTCTACCGCCCGCATCCCCGCAGCGGGGCGGTCGACTCCGACTACGCCGCGGCCGACCGGGCGATCGTCGCGATGATCACCGCTGCCAACGCCGCCGATCCGCGCGCCGGCCACGTGCACGACACCGGTGCCGAGCTCGGCTGGCAGCTCGCCGCCGCCGACCTCGCGATCCTCGACGTCTCGGCGATGGTCTACGACCGGCTGGCCACGGGGCGCCCCCTGCTGGTCACCCGGCCCGTCAGCGCCGAGGCGGAGGTCGACGAGAGCGGCTACCTCGGCGACGCGGAGTGGCTGCGCGCCGAGGACGCCTCCGCGATCGTCGCGCGGATCGACAGCGCCGAGCACGATCCGGAGTCGGTCGAGCGGCTGGAGCGCTGGGTGCACCGCTACTTCGGCGACACGTCCCCCGGAGCGGCGACGCGGCGCTTCCACGCGGCGATCGAGCACCTGCTCGCGGAGTGGGAGCGCCACGCCGCTCTGCACCGGGGCGACGGCGCGGTCGACGACCACGATCCGGAGGGCTGAGCGGGCGGCAGCACCGCCCGGACCGCCGCGTCAAGGGTGGGCCCCGTCGCCGGGCGGCCTCCCGGCGCCCCGCTACGCTCGTCCCATGATGACCCCGCGCGCCTTCGCCCGCTCCCGCCGGCGCCGGTCGGCACCCGCCCAGCCCGCGGTCGAGCCGGACATCGTGGTCTCCGCCGACCCGGAGAAGCCGGTCTTCACGATCCGCTCCTTCCGCATCGGGCTGTTCGGCGCGCTGGGCGTGCTGGTGGCGCTCGTCCTGGGCGGCCTCGTCGTGCAGCTGGGCACGGTGCTGACCTACATCTTCGTGGCGCTGTTCTTCGCGCTCGGCCTCGATCCGCTGGTCTCCTGGCTCGAGAGCAAGCGCCTGCCGCGGCCGCTGGCGATCACGGCGGTGTTCGCCGCGGTGGTGCTGATCTTCGCCGGTCTGCTGGTCTACATCATCCCGATCCTGGTCGAGCAGCTGACGATGTTCGTCACGAGCGCTCCGCAGATCGTCACCGACATCGCCTCGCAGCAGTGGGTGCTCGACCTCGAGCAGCAGCTGCGCGGCGTGATCGACATCGACGAGCTGATCGAGAGCGTCCAGAGCTTCATCGGCAACCCCAACAACCTGCTCTCGCTCGGCGGCGGACTGATCGCGGTCGGGACCGGGATCGCCAGCGGCGTGACCGGCGCCGTCATCGTGCTGATCCTGACGCTGTACTTCCTCGCGTCGCTGCGCTCGATGAAGGCCGTCGCCTACCGCTTCGCCCCCGCCTCGCACCGCGCGAAGGCGCACGAGGTCGGCGACGAGATCACCGGCGCCGTGGGCCGCTACGTGGTCGGCCAGGTCTCGCTGGCCGGGGTGAACGGGGTGCTCACGTTCATCCTGCTGCTCTCGATCGGCGCCCCGGTGCCGGCGCTGCTGGCCTGCGTCGCGTTCCTCGGCTCCTTGATCCCGCTGGTCGGCACGCTCTCGGGCGCCGTGATCATCTCGCTCGCCTGCCTCCTGGCCTCGCCGCTGACCGCGCTGGTCGCCGCGATCTACTACCTCGTCTACATGCAGGTCGAGGCGTACCTCCTCAGCCCCCGCATCATGAACAAGGCCGTCTCGGTCCCCGGTGCGGTCGTCGTGATCGCGGCGGTCGCGGGCGGCACCATCGCGGGCGTGCTCGGCGCCCTGGTCGCGATCCCGGTCGCGGCGTCGGTGATCATCGTCGTGCAGAAGGTCGTCTTCCCCCGCCAGGACGCCAAGTAGCGGACCGCACCGCGACGGCCGGTCCGCTCAGCGCCAGGGCGGCACCGCGCCGTCGACCGCGGCGGTGAAGCGGCGGACCGACTCCGGGACCACGACGCCCTCCTCCGCCGGCACCGGCATGAGTGTGCGGGTGACCAGCGGCACGACGCCCGCCCAGACCCCTGCCTCGGGCTCGTCGCCCGCTCCGTGCGCGCGCACCTTCAGGCTCGCCTCGGCCAGGGGGAGGCGCAGCACCAGCGTCGCCGCGATCTCGCGGGCGGTGCTCGGCCGCACCTCCTCGTCGCGCCCCGGCAGGAGGCGCGCCACCAGCAGGTCGAGGGCCCTCGCCTTCTCCTCGCCCTCCAGCGCCTCGGCGCGGCCGATCACCATCGCCGAGCGGTAGTTCATCGAGCTGTCGAAGGTGGAGCGGGCGACGACCAGTCCGTCGACCAGCGTGACCGAGGCGGTGAGGAGCGAGTGCCGCGCCGCCTCCCGCAGCAGTCCTCCGCCGCTCGACCCGTGCAGCAGGAGGGAGTCGCCGTCGCGGGCGAACAGGATCGGCAGCACGATCGCGGCGCCGTCCCGCACGACGGCGACGTGGGCGATCAGCGCTTCGTCGAGCAGGGCGTGCAGCTCGGCGGGATCGGTGCGCTGGCGGTCGCGGAGACGGGAGACGCGGGTGCGGTCGGTGACGGGGAGACTGTCCATGTCGGAATCGTCCCGCGCCGACTGGATCTGCCAGGATGCCACTGGGCCGCGATCGGAGTGGTCCAGAGCGGAGCGGTCGATGGCATCGGGCGATCTGGAGATCCCGCTGCTGCTCGGGCCGTCGCCGCGCGGCTCGGTCCGCGCTGCGCTCGCCGAGGCGCTGCGCCAGGCGGTGCTGGACGGGCGCTACCGGGCGGGGGACCCGATCCCGTCGAGCCGCGTGCTCGCCGAGAGGCTCGGCGTCTCGCGCGGATCGGTCGTCGCCGCCGTGGACCAGCTGGTGGGGGAGGGCTACCTCGTCGCCCACCCGCGCGCGGCGGTGACGGTCGCCTCCGACGGACTGCTGGCGCCGGCGCCGCACGAGCCGCGGCCCGAGTCCCGGGAGACCGTCGCCCCGCCCGCTGCGGCGGACCTGCGGCCCGGCAGACCCGACACCCGCGCCCTCGACACCCCGGAGTGGCGGGCCGCCTGGCGCCTGGCACTCGCCTCGCCGCCCTCGACGCCTCCTCGGGGTTCCGGGGATCCGGCCCTGCGGGAGCAGATCGCGGAGCAGTTGCGCCGGTCCCGCGGCGTCGACGTCCGGGCGTCCGACGTGGTGGTGACCAGCGGTACCGCGGGTGCCGTCGCGCTCCTCGCCCGCGCCGCCTCGGCCTCGCTCGGACGCGAGGTGCGCGTCGCCGTCGAGGACCCCGGCTATCCGGCGGTCCGGCGCCGCCTGCGCGCCGACGGGCACGAGGTCGTCGGCGTCCCGGTGCGCGGGGACGGCATCGACCTCGACGCCCTCGCGAGCTCCGGCGCGGACCTGGTCGTCGTGACTCCGTCGCACCAGTACCCGACCGGCGGCAGGCTCGCGCTGGCCGAGCGCCTGGAGCTGGTGCGCCGCGCGTCGACCGGCCCCCTGCTCGTGGTGGAGGACGACTACGACAGCGAGTTCCGCTACGTCGGCGCCCCGCTGCCCGCGCTCGCCTCGCTGGACTCCGGCGGCGGAGTCGCCCACGTCGGGTCGTTCTCGAAGACCGTCTCGCCGTGGCTCCGCATCGCGTACCGCGCCGTTCCGCAGGCGTCCTGGCTGCACGGTGCGCTGGCCGGCCTCGACGACGAGAAGGACGCCTCCGCCTCGGGTCCGACGCAGGCGGCACTCGCGCAGTTCATGGCGAGCGGGGCGTTCCGGAGGCACCTCACCCGCTCGAGACGGCGCTACGCCCACCGCCGCGAGCTGGTCCGCGCCTTCGCGGAGTCGGTGCCGTGGGGGCGCGCGAGCGGACTCGACGGGGGTCTGCACGTCGTCCTCTCCCTGCCCGCGCCTCTGGACGCGCACGCCGTCGCGGCCGCGCTGCTCCGGGAGGGACTGCTCGTCGCCACCCTGCACGAGTACGCCCTGTCGGGACGGGCTGCGACCGAGGCGCTGGTCCTCGGCTACGGGCACGTCAGCGACCTCGAGCTCGCTGCGGCGCTGGACCTCGTCGACCGGACCGTCCGCGCGCTCGCCGCCGGGGCCGTCCGTGGTATCCCTGGAGGATGACCCGCGATTCCGCCCTGCACATCACCGACGATCCCGACGCCGACGCGCTGCTCAGCCGCGACCCGCTGGCCCTGCTGATCGGGATGCTCCTCGACCAGCAGGTCGCGATGGAGACGGCCTTCTCCGGGCCCCGCAAGATCGAGGAGCGCCTCGAGGCCGAGGGCGCCTCCTTCGACGCCGAGTCGATCGCCGACTTCGACGAGGACGCGTTCTCGGAGCTCTGCCGGACGCCGCCGGCGATCCACCGCTATCCGGCGAACATGGCGGGCCGCGTGCAGGTCCTCTGCCGTGCTCTCGTCGACGACTGGGACGGCGACGCCGCGGCCCTCTGGACGCGCGAGGACCCCGACGGACGCACGGTGCTCGCCCGCCTGAAGGCGCTGCCCGGCTTCGGCGAGCAGAAGGCGCGGATCTTCCTCGCCCTGCTCGGCAAGCAGCGCGGGTTCACGGGCGAGGGCTGGCGCGAGGCCGCCGGCGCGTACGGCGAGGAGGACTCCTTCCGCTCGGTCGCCGACATCGTCTCGCCGGAGTCGCTGACGAAGGTCCGCGCCACCAAGCAGGCCGCGAAGGCCGCCGCCAAGGCGAAGAAGTAGGGCGCGGGCGGGAGTCGTCCTGCCGGGCGCGGTCGTCTCCCACATCTCCATCGAGACGGCTTCGTCGTCTCTCCACAGGCAGCCCGATGCTCGTCCTGCTGCGCTCCCACGTTCCCGCTGGAACCGGAGCCTGAGCGACGTGCCACTTCTCGTCCTTTTCCGCGCCACCCCTCAGCGGCCGATCGCCTGCGGTCCTGAGGGGTTCACGATGAGTCGTTCGCTCGCGTCGGCGAGACGGCCCGGTGGTGAAGAACCCCCGGTGGGCTCCTTCGTCGCTGATGCCGCACCCTGCCGTCCACCGTGGACCCGGGCTCGAGACCCTCGAGAACGAGTGGCCGAGCAGAGAGAGCTCCGATGCGTCGCCGGTGGACAGTCGGCAGCGGATCTCGGAGGATCGAGTCCGGTCGTCGACCCGGACCAGAAGGAGAATCGAGATGAATCCCATCGGGGACGGCCTTCTGCATCTCCGCGTCTCTGCCGAAGGGCTCGGAGTCGGTCGTGGTGGAGGCGGCGGTGCTTGGTGACCTGTCCCGGTCCGGCAGGACGCTCGTGCTGTTCTCCGCTGCCGGCCCGCTCGTCGGAGGCCTCGCCGGCGTCGTCTACTCCCTCCTGGCCACGGTTCCGCAACTCCTGTGGTCGCCCTCGTCGGCCGGGGGCACCGGTTCGCCCGGCCTCACGATCGTCGGGGCACTGATCGGCGCGATCGTCGGCTTCGTCTTCGGAACCGCAGTGAGCGCTGTAGCAGTGACCGTCTTCGCCGCCGCAGGGTGGACGCGGGTGCGGTCGTCCATTCGCGTGCTCATCGCCGCGGTCGGGGCCGCCGGGTGCTCGTTCGTCCTGGTCGGCGCACTCGGAGGATGGCGCGACGTGTCCGTGACCCTGCAGGCGCTCGTCTTCGCGATCGGGACCTTCGGGACCTTCGAGGTGGCCGGCATCGGTGGGCGCGAGCGCCCTCACGACGAAGGCTGAGCGCCCCCGTCCGCGCTCGAGCGCCGTCGATCGACCGCTCAGCCGTCACTGTGCGGGTCTCGGCCTAGAGCCGGTCGTCCAGAGCCGCGATCAGCGCCGCCCGGTCCTCGCGGAGGATCGACGCTCCGCCCCCCGGCACGGTCCGCACCTCGACGCCGCGGCCGGCGAGGACGCCGCCCAGCGAGCCGTGGCCCAGCGGGTCCTCCGGCAGCACGGCGAGCGTCGGCACGGGGAACGTCTCGGGGGCCTCGGCCGCGCCGCGCGCCGTCAGCCCGCCGGCCGAGTCCTGGTCCCAGAGCGCGTGGGCCGACACGTCGAGCTCGATCTGCTCGTCCGTCCAGATCGGGTGGCGGTGGCGGAGGGAGTCGGCGTCGCCCTTCTCGACGTGCGCGACCGAGCCGCCGCGGTGGAGCGCGCTCGTCAGGCCGCGGGCGTCGGAGAACGCGGGGTCGAGCAGGATCAGCTGATCGGCCCGGTAGTGCGGAGCGAGCCGGGCGGCGACGACGGCTCCGAGGCCGTGGCCGATGACGAGGTCGGGGGTCTGCAGCACCGAGGCGCGGACGTCCGACGCCCAGCGCTCCGGCGAGTACACGGGCGACGCGGGGGAGCCGCCGTGACCGGCGAGGTCGGGGGCCACCACGCGGTAGCCGTGCTCGTGCAGTGCGGGGACCAGGGCGTACCAGATCCGGGAGTCGGAGCCGAGGCCGTGGAGGAGGAGCGCCGTCCGCTCGCCCGTTCCGCCGTAGTCGCGGACGAACAGCGCCAGCGGCTCGGCCGGAGCGGCGGCCAGCGCCTTCCGCTCGGCGCGCGTCGGTTCCAGCACGAGGGTGTTGCCGAACGCCTGCGGTGCCGGCCCGAAGGCGTCGCGCGCGCTCTGGATCACCTTGCGGCCGAGCATCGCGTTGCCGACGCCGCCCAGTGCCGCTCCGATCCCGAACGGCATCGCGCGGCCGATGAGCCCCGCGCCCTGCTGGGCGAGGAAGTGCTTGGCGAAGGACTTCTTCGCGCGGTCGGCCAGCTCGCCCACGAGGAAGGACGGCAGGCCCTTCGTGACCACCGAGCCCCAGTACTGGTTGAGGCCGCTGCCCCCGCCGACGGCCTGCCCGGCCACCTGGCGCACCATCTCGCTGCCGGAGGAGCCCATCATCAGCGTGAGCACGAGGGCCCGAGCGCGGTCCGGGTCCTCGAGCGGGATCCCGTGCACCTCCGTCACCGACTGCGCGAAGAGCGCGCTCGCCTCCAGGAACCCCGCCGCTCCCGCGCCGGAGAGGGCCACCGAGGCGGCCGTGCCGATGCCGGGGACGACGGCGGTCGCTCCGATCGCCGCGCCTCCCGCGGCCACGCTCGAGAGGTACTGCCGCTCGAGCGAGGTGATGATCTGCTCCGGAGTCGCACCGGGACGCCGCCGCCGCAGCAGACGGATGTTCGCCAGCACGGCCGGGCGCTGCACCGCGAGGAGCCGGTCGAGCAGCTTCGCCAGCTGCGCGTTCTCGGAGCCGTCGGCCTGCTCCACCTCGCCGGCCCTCTCCACGGCGCGCTCGCGCTTGCGGTCCTTCTGGGCCATGTCGTGCACTCCTGCGTCCTCGGGCGCCGCGTGCGGGAGGGGTCAGTCGTCGGAGACGGTGCCCTGGACGGGCGGGCCCTCGGCCGGCGCCGTGCTGCTCCGCGGTGTCGGCGCGTAGTCCTCAGCGTAACGCGCGAGCACCTCCTCGATCGGCGCGTCCAGCACCAGTCGGCCCTTGTCCAGGTAGAGCCCGCGGGTGCAGAAGCGGCGGAGGTCGCGCTCGTTGTGCGAGACGAAGAAGAGGGTCCGGCCGGAGGCGAGGAGCTCCTCGATCCGCGCGTAGCACTTCTCGCGGAACGCCCTGTCGCCGACTGCGAGCACCTCGTCCACCAGGATGATCGGCTCCTCGAGCCGCGACACGACGGAGAAGGCGATGCGCACCTTCATCCCGCTCGAGAGGTGCTTGTAGGGAGTGTCCAGGAAGTCGCCGATCTCGGCGAACTCGATGATCGAGTCGAAGCGGGCGTCGACCTCGCGCTTGGACATCCCGTGGAGGCCCGCGGTCAGGTAGACGTTCTCGCGGACGCTCAGGTCGGCCACGAAGCCGCCGGTGATCTCGATGAGCGGAGCGACGCCCCCGCGCACCTCCACCGCACCCTCGTCCGGCAGCACCACGCCGGCGACGAGCTTGAGCAGCGTCGACTTGCCCTGACCGTTCCGGCCGACGACGCCGATCGCCTCGCCCGCCCGCACCTGCACGTCGAGCCCGCGCAGCGCCCAGAACTCCCCGGGCCGCGAGCGGCGGGAGCGGCCGGCGAAGAGGTCCTTGAAGGAGCGGCGGCCCCGCCGGTTGCGGCGGAAGCGGATCCCGAGGCCGCGGCACTCGATGACCACCGGGGCGTCGGCCATCACAGCTCCTTCAGCACGGCGCGCTCGGAGCGGCGGAAGACGACGAGGCCCAGCACCAGCACGAGCACCGAGATCCCCGCGGAGGCGAGGATGAGCGGGACGTCGAGCTCGCTCTCGAAGAACGCGGAGCGGTAGAGGGCGAAGATCCCGCTGAGCGGATTGAGCGCTGCGAGCGGCCGGATCTGCTCCGGCAGGTTGGCCGTGGAGTAGATGATCGGCGACGCGTAGAAGAGGAACCGGAGCACGAGCTTCACGGCCCGCTCCAGATCGCGGAAGAACACCACGAGCGGAGCCACCAGCAGGCCCACGCCGAGCGTGAGCACCGCCTGCAGGAGGATCGCCACGGGGAACAGCAGCGCCGCCCAGGTCAGGTGCGCGCCGGCGATCACGGCGAAGAGCACCAGCACCGGCAGGCTCGCCACGAACTCGATGCCCTTCGAGAGCACGATCCGGCCGACCCAGATGGTCCGCGGGATCGACGTCGACCGCACCAGCTTCGCCTCGCGGAGGAACGCGCGGGTCGCGTCGGAGGTCGCCTGGTTGAACCACATCCAGGGCAGCAGGCCCGCGAGCAGGAAGACGATGTACGGGTCCTCGCCGACGGTCCGCTGGAAGACGACGGTGAAGACGAAGAAGTAGATGCCCGACATGACGAGCGGGTCGAGCACCGACCAGACGTAGCCGAGCGCGCTCGTGGCGTAGCGGACGGTGAGGTCGCGCTTCGTGAGGAGCCAGAGGGAGTGGCGGTAGCGCCAGGCCCGGGAGCGCCGGTGGCGCAGGGCCGTCTCGGTCGCGAGGGTGTCGGCCGTGCTCACTGAGCGACTCCTCCCGTCGGCTCCGCTCGAGCCGGGGAGGGGAGCGTCAGACGAAGAGGTTCGCGCGCTCGAGGTCCTCGGCGAAGTCCACCTCGACGGCGTAGAGGTCGGAGATGTCCATCGGCTCGACGAGCAGGCGGTCCTGCTCGATCGCCAACTCTATGCCACGCTCGAAGTAGTCCTGGGCGTCGACCCGGGCGAGCTGGCGCACCAGCGCGGCCTTGTCGGAGGCGGACACGTAGTTGATCCCGACCGCCTCGCCGAGGCCGCCGCGCACGGTCTTGGAGAGCTCCAGGATGAAGCCCTCGGCGCTCGTCGTGTACTTGACCTCCTCGTCCGACACCTTCGAGGTGTTGACGGTGACGAAGGAGACGTCCTTCGCGATGAGCGCGGCCGCCCGGTCGAGGATGCGCGGGTCGAAGACGACGTCGCCGTTCATCCAGAGGACGCCGCCCTGCCCGCTCGCCTGCAGCGCGCGGAGGAGGCTCTTGGAGGTGTTCGTCTGGTCGTACTGCTCGTTGTAGACGAACGTCGCCGAGGGGAAGGCCTCGATGATGTGCTCGAGCTTGTAGCCGACGACGATGCTCACCGGGATCTTCGCGCCGAAGGCGTGGTGGATGTTGTCGAACTGCTGCTGCATGATCGTGCGCCCGTCGCTGAGCGGCGTGAGCGGCTTGGGGAGGGAGCGGCCGAGCCGGCTGCCCATCCCTGCGGCGAGGATGACGACGGTGGCGGGGCTGCTGCTCGTCGAACCTGTGTGCATCATCGTGTGTTCTCCTCGAATTAACCGCTGCGTCTCGATCTGGTCGACTCCTCGGGTAGAGACCTAGTGTACAGTTCACGCCCCCCGGGGCCAGAGTGGTTGACCTCTCGCCGTGTCGCCGGGTGTCGGCGCGGGCGCCGGGGGCCCCCGGACGAGTTGGTACCGTAGCCGGATGACGTCCGTGACGAACGCCGAGCCCGCTGAGGGTGCCGCGGATCCGGACGGCGCCTCGCCCGTCGTCTTCGAGCTGCACCAGCTGACCCGGACCTTCGGGAGGACGGTGGCGGTCGACCGCATCGACCTTGCCGTCCGTGCGGGGACCTTCTACGGGATCATCGGCCCGAACGGCGCGGGCAAGACCACCACGCTCTCGATGATGACGGGCCTGCTGCGGCCCGACACCGGCCGCGTGCTCGTGCACGGCGTCGACGTCTGGAAGGACCCGTCGGCCGCGAAGCCGCTGATCGGCGTCCTGCCCGACCGCCTCCGGCTGTTCGACCGGCTCACCGGCGCGCAGTTCCTCGCCTACTCCGCCGCGCTGCGCGGCATCGACCTCGCCACCGCGAAGCAGCGCACGGTCGAGCTGGGCGAGGCGCTCGGCCTCTCCGACGCGCTGGAGCGCCTGATCTCGGACTACTCCGCGGGGATGGCGAAGAAGGTCGCCCTCGCGGCGGCGATGATCCACGCTCCGCGCGTGCTGGTCCTCGACGAGCCGTTCGAGTCGGTGGACCCGGTCTCCTCGGCCGCCGTCATCACCGTGCTGCGCCGCTTCGTCGAGGGCGGCGGCACCGTCGTCCTCTCCAGCCACGGGCTCGACTTCATCGAGCGCGTCTGCGACGACGTGGCCGTGATCGTCGGCGGGCGCGTGCTCGCCTCCGGGACGGTCGCGGAGGTCGCCGGCACCGCGACGCTGGAGGAGCGCTTCCTCGAGCTCGCGGGCGGCAAGCAGATCGCCGAGGGGCTGCAGTGGCTGCACGACTTCTCCGGCTGAGGATCGACGTCCTCCTGGGCGCGTTCCGCTCAGGGCCCGCGCGCTCGGCCGGCGCCGTCCTGGGCGTGCTCGTGGTCGTCGCGGTGACGGCCCTGCTGATCGGGGCGATCGGCGCTCTGCGCTCCTCGGACGCTTCGGCGGGAGCCCTCGTGACGGCAGGCGGCCTCGTCTCCGTCGGCTTCCTGGTGCTGCCCTTCCTGCTCGGCCCGCTCGACCCGATGGACCCGCGGGCGTTCCGGCTCTTCGGCCTTCCGCCGCTCCGCCTGGCCGGTGCGCTGGCGCTGGCCGGCCTCGTCTCGGTCCCCACCCTCGCGCTGCTGGTGGTCGGGCTCGCGAGCGCGCCGCTCGTCCCCGGTGCCGGCGCCTTCGCCGTGGTCGGCCCGCTCCTCGCGGTGGCGACGGCCTCGCTCTTCGCGCGGATCGGCCTCGCCGCCTCCGCCGCACTCGTCCCCTCCCGGACCGCCCGCGAGCTGCTGGCCGTGCTCGGCCTGGTGCTGATGCTGGGCGGTCCCGCCGCCCTCGGCGCCGCCGCGCTGGTCGACACCGGGGACACACCGGTGCTCGAGCGCTGGGGCGCGATGATGGGAGCCACTCCGTTCGGTGCGGCCTGGATGATCGCCCCGGCCGCCCGGACCGGGGACGCGCTCGGCCCGCTCCTGCTGTCCCTGGCGACGCTCATCGCGGCGGGAGTGCTCTGGTGGCTCGTCGTCCGCCTGCTGACGGGGCGCCCCGAGCGCACGCACCGCCCGCCGCGCGGCCTCCGCCTGGGCTGGTTCGACGTCCTCGGCTCGACGCGCACCGGAGCGATCGCGGCGCGCAGCATCACGTACTGGCTCCGGGATCCGCGCTACCAGGCGTCGCTGGTGGCCGTGCCTGTGCTGCCCGTCGCGGCGCTGCTGCTGCTCGCGGTGGTCGGAGTCCCCTTCCCGCTGCTCTCGCTGCTCCCGGTGCCGCTGATCGCGCTGTTCCTCGGCTGGTTCCTGCACAACGACGTCGCCTACGACGGCTCGGCGTTCTGGCTGCACGTCGCCGCGGGCGTCAGCGGCTGGTCCGACCGGCTCGGCCGCGCCTTCCCGACCCTCCTGCTCGGCGTGCCGGTCGTCGTGATCGGCTCGCTGATCAGCAGCGCGACCTCGGGGCTCCCCGACGCGCTGCCCGTCGTGCTCGCGGTGAACACCTGCCTCCTGCTCGTCCCCGCCGGCGTCGCCAGCGCCGTCTCGGCACGGCTCGCCTATCCGGCTCCGCGCCCGGGCGACAGCGCGTTCACGCAGCCCCAGGCCCCCGGAGCCAGCGGTGCCGGTCCGCAGTCCCTCGCGTTCGGACTGGGGCTGCTCCTCTCGGCGCCGGCCGTGGTGCTCGGCGTCCGGGCGCTCTTCGTCGACCCGGAGGCGGCGGGGGACGCCGTGCTCGTGGGCTTCAGCAGCGCGGTGGTCGTCTTCGCCCTCGGCGTGCTCCTCGGCGGCCGGCTCTTCGAGCGCCGCGCGACCGAGCTGGTCGCGTTCACCAGCCGCTACTAGCGGCCCAGGAGCACCTCGAGCTCGGCCACGACCAGGTCCGGGCGCGTGAGGAACGGGTGGTGGCCGGTCGGCACGTCGACCGAGCGCGTCGCCCGCTCGGCGTGGGAGCGCTGGAGCCCGACGCTCGTGCTCCGGTCCTCGGTGCACACCAGGTAGGTCGACTCGGCGCCCCGCCAGCCCGCCGCCGTCGTCGGAGTGGAGAAGGCGGACGAGGCCTGCGTCGTCACCCGCTGCCAGGCGCCCTCGCGGTCCTCCTCGTCGCCGTCCTGGAGGAACCGGTCGGCGAAGGACCGCGCGTCGTAGCCCGCGATCTGCAGCGAGCCGTCGGGCAGCAGTCCGATGCGGACGGGGTCCGGCTCGCCGCTCATGATCGCGCCCTGGGAGAGCCCGGGCTCGGGGGTGTAGGAGGACACGAGCAGCAGGCCGGCCACGGCCGGGTGGGGGCCCGCCTCGGCGATCACTGTCCCGCCGTACGAGTGGCCGACGAGCACGGTCGGGCCGCCGGCCTCCAGCGCCTCCCGCAGTGCTGCGGCGTCCGCAGCCAGGCCGGGCTCCGACTCGGGATCCGCGGGGGACTCACCGCAGGAGGGGAGCGCGAGGGCGCGGCTGCGGACGCCCGTCCGCTCCTCGAGCAGGGCGGCGGCTCGCCGCCACCACCAGCCTCCGTCGCGCACCAGCGCGCCGTGCACGAACAGCACGTCCATGGAGTCTCCTTCTCTCCTCGGAGCTCCGACGCTAGCTGCCGCGCGTAGGATCGTCGGCATGATTCCGCGCGCCGAGAACAGCAGCACCGACCCCCTCGAGGGAGGCGGAGGAACCGCCACCCTCGACCGCGAGCTCGAGGAGCTCCTCAACCAGGAGTCCATCGAGCCGGGCGACCACGAGCGCTTCTCCCACTACGTGCCCAAGGACAAGATCCTCGAGAGCGCCATCACCGGCAAGCCGGTCCGCGCGCTCTGCGGCAAGAAGTGGCTCCCGGGCCGCGACCCGGAGAAGTTCCCGGTGTGCCCGGCGTGCAAGGAGATCTACGCGAAGATGAAGTGAGCTCCCGCCCCGCTCACTCGTAGCGGGTCGGGAGGACGGGCTCGCCGCGGCCGAGCCGGAGCGCGTCGATCGGCAGCTCGAGGACGGCGTTCGCGTGGTGCTCGCGGGCGGCCGCCACTCCCTCGATGCCGAGGTGCTCGGGCCGGATCGTCCCGTCCTCGATCAGGGGGACGAGCAGCGCCCGCTCGCCCTCGCCGACGGCACCCTCGGGACCGGCGCCCACGTGCACGACCTCGGCCTCGGCGACCCCGTCCTCCGAGAGCAGCCGGCCGGCGGCCTTCCGCCCGCCGATCGACGCCTTCGAGACCGACTTCTTCGCCACCGCGACCCACTCGCCCGCATCGTCCTCGTGCGCGACCAGCTTGTAGACCATGCCCGCCGTCGGGTGGCCCGAGCCCGTCGCCACCGAGGTGCCGACGCCGTAGGAGTCGACCGGTGAGGCCGCGAGCGCGGCGATCCCGTACTCGTCGAGGTCGTTGGTGACGGTGATGCGCGTGCCGGTCGCGCCGAGCGCGTCCAGCTGCTGCCGGACGGCGGCCACCTGCTGGGGGAGGTCGCCGGAGTCGATGCGCACGGCGCCGAGGCCGGTGCCCGCGACGCGGACCGCCAGGTCGACGGCGGCGGTCACGTCGTAGGTGTCCACCAGGAGGGTCGTGCCCGGGCCGAGCGCGGCGACCTGTGCGCGGAACGCCTCCTCCTCCGAGTCGTGGAGGAGCGTGAAGGAGTGCGCGGAGGTGCCCATCGTGGGCACGCCGAAGCTGCGGCCCGCCTCCAGGTTCGAGGAGGCGCCGAACCCGGCGATGTAGGCGGCGCGCGCCGCGGCGACGGCGGACCGCTCACCGGCGCGGCGCGAGCCCATCTCCGCCAGCGGGCGCCCGTCGGCGGCCGAGACCATCCGCGCGGCGGCGCTCGCCACGGCGCTGTCGTGATTGAGGACGCTGAGCACCAGGGTCTCCAGCAGCACGCCGTCGGCGAAGGGCGCCTCGACGATGAGCACGGGGGAGCCGGGGAGGTAGACCTCGCCCTCGCGGTAGCCCCAGACGTCGCCGCGGAAGCGGTAGTCGGCGAGCCAGTCCAGCGTGCGGGAGTCGACCACGCGGTTCTCGCGGAGCCAGGACAGCTCGTCGTCGCCGAAGCGGAAGCGGGAGATCAGCTCGAGGAGTCTGCCGGTCCCGGCGAGCACGCCGTAGCGGCGTCCGGGCGGGAGGCTCCGGGCGAACACCTCGAACATGCAGCGGCGGTCGGCGGTGCCGCTGCCGAGGGCGCCCTCGACCATCGTGAGCTCGTACCGGTCGGTGAGGAAGGCCGTGGAGTCCATCCGCTCAGTGTTCCACGGCCGCCCCCGCGCGGCCCAGGCGCGGGTGCCGGGGCTTGCGCTCGCCGCCGGGCCCGGGAACGGCGTGCGGCCGGGACCGGCCCGCAGGGCGCGGGTAGGCTGTTCCTCCGTGACGGACGCACCGCTGGGCATCTTCGACTCCGGAGTCGGCGGGCTCACCGTCGCCCGCTCCGTGATCGACCAGCTGCAGAACGAGTCGATCGTCTACCTCGGCGACACCGCGCACTCGCCCTACGGGCCCAAGCCGCTCGCCGACGTCCGCGCCTACGCCCTCGACACTCTCGACACCCTGGTCGACCAGGGCGCCAAGCTGCTCGTCATCGCCTGCAACACCGCCTCGGCCGCGATGATGCGCGACGCCCGCGAGCGCTACACGCTCGGCCGCGGCATCCCGGTGATCGAGGTCATCCAGCCCGCCGTCCGCAGCGCCGTGCGCGATACCCGCAACCGCCGCGTCGGCGTGATCGGCACCGTCGGCACCATCCGCTCCCGCGCCTACGACGACGCCTTCGTCGCCGCGCCCGACCTGCAGCTGTTCACCGCCGCCTGCCCGCGCTTCGTCGAGTTCGTCGAGGCGGGCGTCACCTGGAGCGACGAGCTGCTCGCGGTGGCGGAGGAGTACCTCGCGCCCCTCAAAGCCGCGGGGGTCGACACGCTCGTCCTCGGCTGCACCCACTACCCGCTGCTGCGCGGTGCGATCGCGTACGTGATGGGGCCGGACGTCCGCCTCGTCTCGAGCGCCGAGGAGACCGCGCTCGACGTCTACCGGACTCTCGTGGCGCACGGCCTGCAGCGCACCTCCGCCGCGCCTCCGACCTACCGGTGGGAGGAGACGGGCTCGAGCGACTTCGTCCGCCTCGCCCGCCGCTTCCTCGGCCCGGAGGTCTCGAGCGTCGACCTCGTCGAGACCGGCACCATCAACCTGCGCGAGCTCGACCGGGCCGCGCTCCCGCACGATCGAGGGAGACCCGAGTGACCGACAGCACCGCATCGAAGGCCCTGCGCAAGGACGGGCGGGCGCCCGACGAGCTGCGCACCGTGACGATCGAGCGCGGCTGGAGCACCCAGGCCGAGGGATCCGCGCTCGTCTCGTTCGGGAACACCAGGGTGCTCTGCACCGCCTCCTTCACCAGTGGCGTGCCGCGCTGGCTGCAGGGCAAGGGCAAGGGCTGGGTCACCGCCGAGTACGCGATGCTGCCCCGCTCCACCAACTCCCGCATGGACCGCGAGTCGGTCAAGGGGAAGGTCGGCGGGCGCACGCACGAGATCTCGCGGCTGATCGGCCGGAGCCTGCGCGCAGTGGTCGACACGAAGGCGCTCGGCGAGAACACCCTCGTCATCGACTGCGACGTCCTCCAGGCCGACGGCGGCACCCGCACCGCGGCGATCACCGGCGCCTACGTGGCGATGGCCGACGCGATCGAGTGGGCGCGCGGCAAGAAGTACGTGGGGCAGAAGGCGCAGCCGCTGATCGACAGCCTCTCGGCGGTGTCCGTCGGCATCATCGACGGCGTGCCGATGCTCGACCTGGCCTACGTCGAGGACGTGCGCGCCGAGACCGACATGAACGTCGTGGTCACCGGACGCGGCCTGTTCGTCGAGGTGCAGGGCACCGCCGAGGGGGCCCCGTTCGACCGCCGCGAGCTCGACGCACTGCTCGACCTCGCGGTCGCCGGCGCCTCCGACCTCGCACGGATCCAGGCCGAGGCGCTCGCCGCGGAGTCCGGCGCGTGAGCCTGGACCTCGTCCTCGCCACGCACAACGCGGGCAAGGTGGAGGAGTTCCGCGCCATGCTGGCCGGCGCCCTCCCCGGGGTCGGCGTCCGCGCTTACGACGGACCCGAGCCCGTCGAGGACGGCGTGAGCTTCGCCGAGAACGCGCTGATCAAGGCGCGCGCGGCGGCGGCTCACACCGGCCTCGTGGCGCTCGCGGACGACTCCGGGATCTGCGTCGACGTCCTCGGCGGCGCCCCGGGCATCTTCTCGGCCCGCTGGTCGGGACGCGCGCACGACGCGACGGCCAACCTCGAGCTCCTCCTCGCGCAGCTGCACGACGTGAAGGCGGAGCACCGCGGTGCGCACTTCAGCTGCACGATCGCCCTGGTGGTACCGGACTCCGTGCTCCCCGGCGGGCAGGAGACGGTGGTCGAGGGGCGCTGGGACGGCGCGATCGCGACGGCGCCGCGGGGTGGGAACGGCCACGGCTACGATCCGGTGTTCGTCCCCGAGGCCGGTGCGCTCACGGCCGCCGAGCTCGCTCCCGAGCAGAAGAACGCCCGGAGCCACCGTGCCCGCGCGTTCACCGCGCTGCGCACCGAGCTCGGCGCCCTGTCCGCACGCCTCTGACCCGCGCTCGGCCCCCCTCCCTGCCCCCTCCTCGCTC